>NZ_BDHF01000044.1:0-15927 GCF_054786115.1 Treponema sp. R80B11-R83G3
AAAGAAGTCTTTTGCCTTTTCTATGTTTTTATTCAAATAATAATTGTCAGGTTCACCTTTTTGAGCTCTATTTTTTAATTGATAATTTGGCATATTTGGATTGGTATTATCAAATAATACTAGCCCAATCCCGAATAAAAAGCACAAGGAATCTAATCGGGATATTTCTTCTGCATTAGATTGCTGTGGTATAACTAAATATACCTTATGGCTAAATATTTTATATGAACAAGCCTGACCAAAAGCTGTAATTAATTCATTTTGTGAAAATTTTATTTCAACAGATGTAATTTCAATATCTTTTTTCACAATATCTGTAGGTAATGATTTTGATATAACAAATTTATTAACCATGCTCATAAATAAAGGCGCAGACGTAAATTATCAAGACTGGTACGGTAGTACTTGTTTGCACATGGCTATTTACGAAAGATCATATTCTTCCATGAAATGTTTATTTGAGCATGGAGCAAATCCCAATTTAATCAGCATTGAAGATAGTCATACTGTTTTAGATTTCGCATACGATGAATATTGTATGTCAGACGATAAAGAAGACGAAAATAAACTTATTGAAATAATTAAACTTGTATTACATTATGGTGGTAAATCCCATGAGCATCTTTTTACTAAAAATGTTGACACGTATTTATTAATAGATCATTATTATCCAACAGGTTTATTTACTAAAGATGGTAATATTCTTGTAGAAGATATACCCAATATCGACCAATTAAAAGTGGAAGAATTTTACTATTGGCTTTTAATGAGACCCGCAGATAGGTTGTTTCAAAATGAACGTGAGCATCCGCTTGTAAGAACATTTTATAAAAGACAGGATGAATGGTGTGATTATTTTTCAGGATTATTAGGTGATCAGATAATTATAGGGAACAATTCAGTAAAAATTTCTGGAGATGTTTGTGATAGAAGAGAAAAAGCGTACAAGCAAAAAGAAGAGTAAATATTTGTAACTCCCTTACACAATCCATATAGATATGATATAATGTCCGCATGAACCTAATTCATGAAGCTATCATTTTTGCTACCCTTAAACATAACTCGGCAAAAAACTCAAACAGAAAAGGGACTAATATCCCATATATAACGCATCCAATGGAAGTAATGCAAATATTGTCCGCCAATAACTGCTCTGAAATAGTTATTGTTGCTTGAATACTTCATGACACATTAGAAGACACTTTTACAAAGCCAGATGAAATCAGCGAAAAATTCGGTCAGGACGTTTTGGAAATTGTCCAAACAGAATCCGAAGACAAGTCAAAAACATGGGAAGAACGAAACAGGCAACAATCGATCATCTTAAAAACGCCTCTCTGGAAACAAAATTGGTATGCTGTGCCGACAAACTCTCCAATATACGTTCAATGGCAAGTGATAAAACCATTGTTGGCGATCAACTTTGGGAACGTTTTAATGCCACTAAAGACCGTATTAAGTGGTATTATGAGGGCGTTTCATCTGCCTTGCCTGAACTTGAAAATTACCCGATGTATCAGAGCTGAAAACGCTTATAAACGAAGTTTTCGGGTAAAAACTGAATATTTGTATAGAAGACAGGTTTCGAGTTGCTTGTTTTTTTCTTGCGTGGTAATATGATTTTCAGGAGTATAATCATTGCCGGAAATTTCGATAAAAGACGCCCTTAACAGCGCCTATATAAAAGTTCCAGTTTCCCGCTCCGACATTGATAAATTCAAAGAAGGCATACATAACTTGCTTTCTGACATAAAAGAAAAGCCTGATGAGTCCGAAGAACATCATAAAAACACAATATCCGCTTTTTTACAGAAAACTTTTTACTCTCCTGATTATTATATCAACACACGCTATAAACTTGACTTGGTTATTCACAACGGCGAGAAATCCAGTACTTCGGTTGGTGTAATTATTGAAACTAAAAAGCCAGGTAAAAGCCCAGAAATGGCAAGCCGTTCAAATATCAATGTTAAGTCCATGCAACAATTATTGTTTTATTTTTTTAATGAAACAATTACCAATAAAAACAATGATATAAAAAATTTAATTATTACTAATGGGATAGAATGGTTCATTTTTGACGCTAAAGATTTTTATCGTTATTTCTTAAAGAATACTGAACTGGTAATCAAATACAAAGAATATAAAAACAAGTCATTATTCGGCACAGATACAACATACTTCTACACTTACATTGCCGCCCCTTGCATTGAGAAAGTAAAGAATGTTATTCCGTTTGCGTATATTAATTTATCCGATATAGAAAAAATTATTTATCAGCCGGATGCCGAAGATGAAAACAAGTTAATAAATTTGTATAAAATATTTTCACCGCAACACCTTTTGAAAAAATCATTTTCAAATGACAGCAATTCATTAAATCAGAATTTTTATTTTGAACTGCTTTATATTCTTGGGTTAACCGAAGAAAAAGAAGAAAATAAAAGGGTTATTGTCCGCAATATAAAAGACAGGCAAAACGCTTCATTGCTTGAAAGCACAATCTTCCAATTATCCGAAGATATAGCCGATGAAGAAGTATTGTTTGCCATTTCTTTTGAATTAGTTATCACTTGGATAAACCGCATTCTGTTTTTAAAACTGCTTGAAGCCCAATTATTAAAATATCAAGACGGTAATAGAAATTATGCGTTTTTGAATATAAATACTATTCCGAATTTTAATGAATTGAATACTTTGTTTTTTAAGGTTCTCGCCGAAAAAACAAATTCACGGGATATAAGCATCAAGGAGAAATTCAAAAATGTACCTTACCTTAACAGTTCGCTGTTTATAAAAATTGACAATGAAAGAAAATGTCCCATCTCCAGTTTGCAAAATAAAGAGATGGACTTGTTTTCTTCTACAGTTCTTAAAGATGAACAAGGGAACAGGAAAAAAGGCAAAATTTCCCTTCTTGAATATATCTTTTCTTTTTTGGACGCTTATGATTTTTCAAATGTCGATAGTGATATAATACAAGAGTACAAAAAGACCATTATTAACGCTTCTGTATTAGGGCTTATTTTTGAAAAGATCAACGGCTATAAAGACGGCTCATATTTCACCCCCGGTTTTATCACATCTTTTATAAGCTCTGAAACAATTAAAAAATTGGTAATAACAAAATTCAATGCCGCTAAAGGCTGGAAAGCCAAGACAATGAAGGATATTTTTAACAAAATAGAGAAATTAGGTATTCAGGAAGCAAACGACATAATCAACAATATAACTATTTTAGACCCCGCTGTAGGTTCCGGTCATTTTCTTGTTTCCGCTTTGAATGAAATAATCGCAATAAAGAGTTTTTTGGGTATTCTTGTTGACAATGAAGGTTTTAAAATCAAAGATTATAAAATTTCCGTTACCAATGACGAGCTTGATATACTGGACAAAGAGACCGGAAAACCTTTTGAATATAATTATAAAAACCCAGACAAACAAAGGCTTCAAGAAACACTTTTTAGGGAAAAACGTCAATTGATTGAGAATTCCCTATTCGGAGTTGACATTAATAGAAACTCGATTAAAATTTGCCGTCTTCGATTATGGATAGAATTGTTAAAGAGCGCATACTATACAAAAGAGAGTAAATTTACCGAGCTTGAAACCTTGCCAAATCTTGAATTGAATATAAAATCAGGCAACAGTCTAATTACACGTTTTGATCTGGATATTGATTTATCTGAAGTTTTGAAATCGCTTGATTTTTCAGTACAAGATTATAAAACCACGGTATTGAATTATAAAAACTCCTCAAACAAAGAAGCGCAGGAAGATTTAGACAATAAAATTGAAAAAATAAAAAATAGTTTCCGTGCCAATATTAAAAATCTTGACAAAAATTATAAACGCAAAATAAATTTGCGCGGTGAAATAAACGCCATTAAGAATCAGAAAGACCTATTTATTATTTCAGGCGATAAAGAACGTAAAGCAAAACTATTAGAAAAACTTGAAATCGAATTAACCAACGTCGAAAATCTTATGGACGAAATTGAAAATAATAAAATCTATAAAGACGCTTTTGAATGGCGTTTTGAATTCCCCGAAGTGTTAAATAATGATGGTAATTTTATTGGATTTGACGCTGTTATCGGTAATCCTCCTTACGGCATATTGAACAAAAAACAGAATAAATCGGAAAGTATTGTAATCCCTGTTGAAGAACTATCATATTATAAAGATAATGAACTGTACGCTCCCGCTCAAGGCGGTATGTTAAATATATTCCGGTTATTTATCGTAAAAAGTATTTCCCTATTAAAACAAAACGGCATATTTTCACAAATTTTCCCGTTAGCGTTTACCGGTGATATTAGCATAAAAAAACTACGGAGGTTTATTTTTGATAATACTCAAATACATTTTATAGAAGCGTTTCCAGAAAGAGATGATTTAAACAGACGTGTTTTTGAAGCTGTAAAAATGTCAACTTGCATTTTACAATGTCAAAAGCAAATTCCAGTTCCTAAAGAACAGTTTTACTTGCGTTTGAATGACGATAGAAGTATCAGCCATGATGAAAATAAAAACTTTTTAACAAGTGAAGACGTTTCATTCCTACAGCCTGAATTTTTAAGTTTCCCCCTTACTTCTCCTATTGAAACCAGTATTTTGTTAAAAACATATAAAAACAGCAAACGCTTCATAACCTATGGCTATTGTGCAGTTGGCGAGATTGATATGACTTTCTGTAAAAAAGCCTTTACTGATGATAAGAAAAAGGCAACCTTACTCAAAGGAGCAATTATTGATCGTTACATATTGCGTAAAAAAATGAGTCAAGGCGAAATAGTCTATATTAATGAACCAGTGTTATTTAAATTAAAAACAATAAATATGGACGTAATCAATAATGAACGTATCGTCATGCAAGGCATTACGGGCGTAAATGAAAAAATACGAATAAAGGCAATGATTGTAAAGAACGTGTACTGCGCCAATTCATTGAATTTCCTATCTATACAAAAAGACATTAACCTAAGATATTTACTTGGTTTAATGAATTCAAAATTACTCAATTTCATTTTTAAGAAATTCAACACAAACAGCAACGTAAACGGCTATGAAATTAACAACCTACCAATTATCGAAGCCGACAAAGCCACTGAAAAGAAAGTTATCTCTCTTGTAGAAAAAATCCTTCACGAAAAGCCCATGAAGTCAGGTGAGAATAAAGGGCTTTTGGAAAACCAGATAGATGAAATCGTTTATAATCTGTACGGACTGGATAAACAAGAGATAGACATTATTGAAAGCGATTTATTTTAGGAATGGGGTATTATGGAGAAAGAAATATAAAGGAGAACTAAAATGATAGAAGCAAATGGAATGCAAATACCCACAGACATGGTTTTGTCTAGTTGGGGCGATGACCAAAAATTGAAACATACAAATTATTTTGAGACCGATTACTACCAGCTTGGTTTATATTATCTCTGTCAGCATTGTGGTAACTGGGATTTGTTAGTATCACCTAATGCTTCAGAACTTATTGAAGCCGCCGCAGGCTCACGTGGCGTAATAATTACCCGTGGTCTTTTTGAAGGCAAAGACACATTTCAGATAAGGTTTGTAGATGACGAGGAATATCCTTACATGGTAATGATAAAAGCAGATTTTGTCGGGTTCCCACCCGAAAGAACAAAAGATGCTATTGAAGGTATTTCATTCAGAATTCACCAAAATAAAGTCGGAAATACTCCTGTTGTTATGGAAAATGTTATTTATAACGAAGTAGAAACATTACCTTGGGTTCCTAGGATTGATTAAGGAAAGATGAAAAACAATTAAAGGAATTAGGAATAATAAAAGATTAATCATGAAGAATAATGAATTTTGGAAAATAAAATGAAAGATAATAACTTAACATGGGATGATATTATTGAATCAATACAAAAAGGAATTGCTAATAGCCACGGAGAAACAGACGAAGAAAAATTACAATATTTTAAAGAAAAAATATTAGGGCATCTTGATAAACTTTCAAATGAGCCTGTCGATTACGGAAAAATTACCAGAATATCACAATGGGCAGATATAATAGCAATGAAAGTGGCGGATTTTCGTGAAGAAAAAGGAGTATATCCCAATATATTATTGGCAAATACATCTACATATGATAAGATAGATAAATACTATAAAAAACACCCCGAGAATTTAATATATGATGGTTGTGAAGAATCACCTGAATTTGATGGGTTATCTGGATTTTATACGTCTGAATATAATTTAGATTTTTGTATAGACAATGACATTACCATAAATCATTTCAGGCTTGTATTTGATGAAAATCCTGATTTTGACGGAGAGACAATCATAGAATACAAATTTGAATCAACTGCTAAAAAAGTGAAATTTTCATACAAAAAAGCGGCGTAAGAGGAAACTCAGCCTGTCGCATTTTTCCCTTATTAAGTCTTTATTTTTCTGTAAGTAATTGTATCAAAAGCCCTTATATTTTCATTATTTTGTATCTTGATTTCCTTTTCCCAATCATCTCCAAAACAACCGTCCAACCATGTATAAGGATTATTTGTTAGGCTAAATACTTTAGTAGTACTATATTCTTGAAAAACAAAAACTCCTTCTTCCATTAGAAACGTCTTGAACTTCGGTATATACTCATGGAAATTTGGCATATAACACCAGATATTATTTACACGAATTACTGAAATTGTTTCCCCAATATCTTCAATAATAACATCGCTTATGTCTTTATTTATTACAAAAACATTGCTTAATTCCTTTTCTTTAATTTTTATTTTTATACATTCACAGGTAAAAATAGATTTATCAACTAGGTAATAAGTAGTCTCCTTATCTAAATCATCAAAGAAGTGTATGAAATTAAACCCACATGCAAGATCAACAAATTTTGTTCCAGTTTTTGGACACTTATATAATTCATCTAATTTATATTTTTCGATTTCAGGATTTCCCCTATATTTACTCAGATACACATGAGCTGACTTATTGATAAATTCTATAAATTCTGCATTGCCAAATATTTTACTTTCATAAAATACCAAAAAATCGTTTAAGTATGGGTAAATAGAATTATATATATCTTGTTTTTTCAAATAATCATTCAAGAAATAATTTATTGTTTGTTCTATATCATATTTGCAGTTATCATATAACAGCATTAACGATGTAATTTCTGTTTTGTAAATTTCGTGTTTTTCTAAAAAAGAAAAATCGTTCCCAGTTCTTAAAATATATTCATTCTCTATTTCATTCATAAAGTCCATATTTCATTCCTTTACAGATTCTATTATTTTTCTTATAATAATTAAGAAGGGAAACCATCCTCTAAGGCGCACTTCGTTGCACTATACCCTCCTCAACGGGAGCAAGTCCCTGTAACACCCCCCAAGAAATTATCCAGATTTATTCTTTTGTTAATCATAAGGAGCCATATTTAGTGTTTGCCCTATTATCCTTCTCCAATCCATACTTCCTAGTCGAATAAAATCAAATGCAAAAAGGAGTAATGAAACACCTATTCCCCAAGCTAAATTCTCTCTGTTGTAAATTCTATAATTTGTACTTTTTCCGTTTAACCAAAATGGAGAACTAAAGTAACTATTAACTATGGGGAATAAAACAATATCTTTATGAAGCACTAATAAATCTACACAGCGTCCGCTAGAAGACAGATCTTTGCCAGTCAAGTTATCATCTATTTCTTTTGCATCAAGAAGTTCAGTATTATATTTTAACCTTACTCCTCTTGTGAATATACAAGTGTATAAAGGATTATCAATTTTTGGATAGTTTTCGCCCCTTGTTGCTTTGATAATATCTAATGTTTCATCAGCAGTTTCAAAATAAAATGGGTTTAATCGCATTTCTTTTCTTCCAATTTTTTTTATTGCAGTTGCTTGTTCAAGTGCTTTTTTAAGACTGTTACCATGCCCATTTTCTAAAACAATAGTATTTTTTGCTTCAATATAAGCAAGTACAGCTTCAATTGGTATACGTTGTTTTTGTGCATAATTATTATCATCAAGTAAACGTAATACTGGAAATTTCCACTGATCAAAAATAATAATATCATCACCTATAGATTTGTTATCAATGGTAAAAACTGTTCCACGGCATATTCCGTATTTAGTTGGAAGTATAACACGCAGAGCCTTACATATAGCTATTTCAAATTCATCGCCTAAATCAAAATTGTAATCTGCTCTGATTTCCCCTAACAAAGAGGTAAATTTTTCACCAATTGTATATAAATAATCAGCGTAAACGCTATTCATAATATCTATTGTATCATATCTTTTTTTTAGGTAAAACACATAAAACATGACAATATTATTAATTTTTGGAAAAGCCTTCCCCATCGCTCCAGTGTCAAATGGTCCGTCATGGGAGATGCAAAATTCCCTCAATCAAAGTAAAACCTTTCGCATTTCCGTTTCAATGCCGTCCTTAAAAACACCAAAAACCCACTACTAAAAGCAAAAAAGAAAGGAAATGCAGTTAATAATGTTTTCTCCTCATGTTCTACAAAGTGGCAATAACAATTGCAATTACTTAAAATACATGATACATTATAAGAAAGAGGTAATAAAATGGCTGCCAAAATTAAACCAGTAGAGCCGACTGTAATAAAGGACAAGAAAATTGTCAGTGAAGTTATAGCCCAAGTACGCCGTAAGCCGGCTGCCGAAGACATTAGATGGGCAAAAGCACGCAAGAAACTTTTTAGCGAATTGACCGCAAAATGAACCAAAACGACAAAAAATCAATTATCACCGATAAGCGGCTTTTTTCACTTGAACAGCTTACAAAGAAAATCCGTCTTGATAGTTTTTTCTGCCCGATTGAAGAATATAATGACTATCTGTTACACGAGGCGTTAAGATCACAAAATGACCAAATGGCGCTCACATGGCTTCTGCTTGAACGCTCCACTGGTGCTGTCGCCGCATATATGTCCCTCATATCCGATGCCATAAAATTATCAGCTACAGAAAAAGAACTCCATAATCTTGACTACTCCTTCAAAACCGTCCCCGCAATGAAAATAGCAAAACTGGCAGTTTCCGCCCAATTTCAAGAAAAATATCGAGGTATCGGTTCGCTTATGATAGAAATGGCTATCGAGATCGCCGAATCTTGCAATGAACAACATTTCGCCTGCCGTTTCATCACCGTTGATGCCGATATAGAACACAATGAAAGCGTCCTTAATTTTTACCAGAAAAACGGTTTTATCCCCAACGAAGAAACCAACAATAAACGTCGTAAAACAATCAGTATGTGCAGGGATATTTTGTTTAGTGTAAAAGAGTATATGACATGAAATCATTATATGAAAAAATAAAAGTAAAAACTACTTTTTATAAGTTTTTATTTTTTATTACTACTATTACATCATCTATAATAATTGCCTTTACAGCAATATTTTTTGTTGTCCCTATATTCAAAAAGAATGATATAATTCCCATAAATATTTTTATATTTGAAAATGAATTATCAATCAAAATACAGGAAGAAATAAACAATTCTATCTCAACGAATATTGAAAATATATATAACAGACTTCTGTCTAATATCCAGTTCTCAATAGCTCTTTTTTCTGCTGCGTTAGTCATTTTTGCTATCGTTTTTGGCGTTATTTATTTCTCAAAAATCAAAGATGCAGAAAATCTCATTAAAGAAATTCAAAAAACTCCAGGATTGTTTTTTGAACAATTTTATAGAGAACAGTATAACATGAATACATCAAAATTATTTTCGGAAAATCTTATAAAAAGATATGATGCAATAAACAAATTAACTTTTAATCCAGTAATTAATAACAATGACTACGACCTTTTACAGGAAGTTCTATATAACGAACTTAATCGTGATTTGCATATTTATTCTAACCAAAACATTAGTACATTAACAAGTATATTAATAAAAATTAATAATATGAAAACAATTTCTTTTTTAATGAAAATACTAAGAGAACAAAAATATGATCCATTAAAGCATAATAGTATTCTTACACACCTTATAGCAGATAATTCACCAGAAACTGTAATCTATATAAAAGATCAGTTGATTGTTAATAATGAAATGAGCACTTATTTAGTGTCATTATTAGCAAGTGGTGGAGGGTTAAATAATTATATAGATTTCATCCTTGAGAAATGTAATGATTCTGCATTGCAAATGGTTATTAATATGTCATATTCCAATATATGGCATATTAATACTGACAATTTCTTTGACCTTATTTTGTCAAGAGACGATATTGATAATCAAAGTTTACATAGTATTATATCAAACAAATCAATTATTACAAAAGAAAAAATCGACTTGGTTTTACATTTTTATTCAAAAAACCCTCAAAAATTTGATTCATTGCTTAATAATTTAATTAACACAATCAATTCTGATGAAAATGCAAAAAAAGAGTTTTTAAAAATAGCACAGAAAGATGAATACAAGGAATTAGTAAAAGAATACTTTATAAAAAACGATCATCAAAAATCATATTTTGCAAACTTTCAGGATAATGATATAGTTAAGCAAAAATCAACTGAAAAGAATTTAAAAAGTTCTTCTGTTGTTATCAATGAATATGGGTTATGTCTTAGCGAAGATGAAGTTGTTGTAATTGATAAAAATGGTGTAAAATATACTATAAAACAATACAGTCGCTCTGTTTTTGGTCCCATATTTCCAGTTTTGTCTGGTATTATGATAGAGGGTACATTTATTGATATTGAAGAACTAAAAAAAGACAAATGAATATAAAATAGAGTATTATTTGTTGACTAAATATGGATAAAATGATAAAAAAATCTATGAGAGCAATCTTTTTTCTTTTTTTTATTGTTTTTTCATACTCAGTATTTGCCGATGATCAAAATGATAAAACCGACTATTCTGAAAAAGGTAATTTAAAACAATCATTTTATGAAATACAAACCCAAATTGATAAACTAAATCAAAAATATTTTGAGTTGTTAGATGAAATTAAAAATACTAATATTAGTAATTATAGTAATATTTTTAGTCATTGGTTAAACATACAGCAAATATTAATAGGTTTACTTGCAGGGTTATCGTTATTATTACCTTTACTTACATACTTGTTCGGTTATAAACCTGCTAAAGATGCTGAAGAAAGACTAAGAACACTAGAAATCAATTTTGAAAAAGTTGTAAAAGAGAGACTAGAAAAATATATTAAGGATAAAGAGATTAATGATATGAAGACAGCTATTAATAACTTGTCATCAAATAATCAAGAATTGAAAACTCAAGCTATAAATTATATTAATTATAATCCAAATGTTCAAATTGACGATATTGAGCGCAAGAAAGTTTATGAAATGTTGATCGACCCTAATGTTTCAGAACAAATAAAAATACCATTAGGTTTAGTTCTCACAAATAAAAAATCAATTTGGGCTGATTTATATTTTGACATCATATCAAATAACGAAAGTATTTTCAAAAAAAATTTCTTTTATATTACTAAATATTTATTGCTATATGGTTATCAGTATAAGAAAGATATAATTATTTCTTTATTACAAAAAAGTGATGATAAAACTTCATTTTTATATTATTTTGTTATATCACCATCCTTAGTATTTTCAGATTCTTTAATAAAAGAAATTATAAATGACAAAGATACATTATCCCTTCTTACAGAAAGTGAAAAAAATAAATTTTGCAATCAAATCAAAGAAGCTGAAAAGCAATATAACCTTAAAATTCAAGATTCAGAATTATATAAAATCCTTAATGTATAACAAAACATACGCCAGATGTAAGTTCCTTGTTTTCTCTAATAATCGTAACATATAAATGATCACAAAGTATTTTTCACAAACTGCCATATTATTTCCAGTTGTGATATTTTTTTATAATGCGTTAAAATACCTCGTCTGAAAATCATCATTCTTTCCATGCCATAATATCTAATCTAACTAATGAAAATATAGATGCCTAATTGTATAATATTTCCGCCAATAGTTGTTGAATTTGTGTCGGATTAGGCAGTTCTTTTTGTAACTCTTTTGGTAGAGTAGGCGTAATACGATGGACAAGTAGTAGTATCTGACACTACTTTTTCATAGTGTCGCTTGACTGCCGACCACCCTTATATATAACGTGTAGGTCAGCATTAAAAAAAATCGCATCTGCCTACATATTTCACATAACAAATAATTCATTCCGTATAACCCTTTTGGCATGGCTTTTGCAGTGGGAATAAAATGGCTACAGCCAGGCAAAAGCCATGCCAACCCCCTGCGGGGGGCAGGGCAATTATTCTAATTCTTCTGTGTAAGCGTTTTTTCCCTTGTAAAGTAAAATAAGGTAAAAATTGCTTGCGCAATTTTTTCTATTCTTAGTTTTAAAAATTAATAACACCCAACAGGCGGGGTATTTTGTTTTCCTTGGTGGTGTGAGCGCGCCCTGTGCGGTGGCGAAGGGCGCTACAGCCCACACCACCAATACAAAATACCCCGCCTGCCTTCGTTGGGTTTTTGTTAAAGGCGGCGGTTTCGGGTTTTTTGCCCCCCTTCATGCCCCCCGTGCCTAGCTATCGGGGGCTACTACAATTATAGGAGGTTGTACTATGTACAACGAAAAGAAGCGGTTTTATTCGCCGCAGTTTTCAGAAATGGCGTGCGTGACAGTCCGCCGCCTCGCTTGGGCGCTTAACGTGTCCATGCCAAAAGCCATTGACATCATCGTCAATGAATTATCTTCGGCTTTTTCATCATCGGTTGTTTGCCCGGAATGTAAGGACAAAACAAAATGCGCCGTATGCGGTTTTAACCAACAGCCGGCGGTAGAAAAGGAGGTAGTTATAAATGCGGCATAAAAACCGCCGCAGTTCCCCCGGCTCGCGCCGGGGGCGCGGTTCAATTCATTATCGGGCGTATGCGGAATTTAATCTTATTCACGGAAAGCCGCAGTTGGCAAGCACTTCAATTTTTACGACTAAATCGGCTTTAACGCCATTCCCGTTATTTGAAAATTCAGCGTTAAAACAATCACGCATATTCCCCACGTTAAAAATCGCCCATTCATACATCGCCTATCTTCATGGGGTTTACAAAGACAGCCCCGCAACTCTAGCCACAAAATTTAAAAAAACGGTTAAAATGTAAAAAAGTTGTTCGGAAACTTCAGTTTCCGAACAATTTTCTTTTAAAAAAAGCAGTTTTGTGGCTGAAATCAATCTGTATAAAATTTATCGCATTTCTTTTTCACCTCAGCCCATTTAGGGATCGGCAGACATTCTTTCTTCCCGTCATAAAACCTAATATCTTTAGGAGTCACCAATTCCATTTCCCAAGCAAGCGCGATCATTTCTTCACGGCTGTGGACATGAAAAGTTTTATATAAACTGTTCAGGTGGTTATAAACCGTGCTTTTTGCTATATCCAGCTCTTCCATTATTTGCTCAATGGTAAATCCGCTGCACAGCATGACAAGGCATTCCCTCTCCTTTTTAGTAACTTTGCTGTTAGCGTCAGGATATTCATCAAAATGATCTATAATTTCTTGAACCTTCGGGGAAATATACTGTCCGCCTTCCCGCACAATCCGCAAGCCACGGTAAAATTCATTATTATCTTCCCACATATCGAGATACGACTTCGCCCCTGACCAGATGAAACAAGGGGCATAACTCACGGGAAAGTCATGGTTTGAAACCACGGCTATATTCAACTTCGGAAACACTTCTAACAGCTTTTTGATCCTTTCAGCAGTACAGATATGATAAAACCAACTGTCAATAATAACAAGACTTGGGTTTTTATTGCAGATAACGGTATTTAAAGCGTTATTATCCTTGTCAGTAACGGTAACATTCTGAAAACCCAACGCCTCAAGCCACTTCTTTATCTCCGCATGATGTCCCACCGCCCTAGTAAGCACCAATACCCCTCCGCTCATTTCTTTATCCCCCGCCATTATTCAAATTACAAGGCGTAAAACAGCCCTGCCCGTCCTTGCCGTATGATTTCACCTTTTTTTCTTCTGTTTGCGTTTTCCCCTGAGCGGAATTGGGTTTTTCCCCCTCCGCTTCAAGACGGATTGACCTTAAAGAACGCATCCGCTCCGCTAATTTTTCCCTCTCCTCGCTTGTTTTCGCCTTAACGGTCGGATGCCCGCAAAGCCAGTTTTTTTCGGCGGTTTCCCGTTCCTCGTCCGTTGCGTCAGGGTCTATGCCGGACATCTTTTTCCCGATAACGCAACGCCGTTCAAGCATGGCAAGGGTAAAATATCCCGCTATAGCGGACACGCCCATTTTTGCGATTTTCCGCTGACGTTTAACCCATTCGGGAACGTCCTGCAAACGGCAGACAGGCTCATCGGCGAACCATGCCGACTGCGCCGCCCCTGCGTCCATTGGGCATATAGGCGCTGAACACTCTTCAAAGTATTTACATTTCATGTTTCACCGCCTCCGTTTTTTTGCCTTCCATCCAGTTTTCAATCTCGGAAGGCTTGAACCGCACCGCCCTTCTCAATTTGTGAAAAGGTATCTCCCCATTCGCCACATACCGGTATATGGTCTTAACCGACACTTGCAACGCCGCCGCCGCTTCATTCACTTTCCAATAAGTTTCCATACGCCCCCCGCATAAGTTAAAAATAAATCCTGCCGCTTCAAAGCGATACTGTTGTTTAGTGCAATTTTCAGTAAAAAATAAATTCTCAGCCGTCTTTTCCCCGTTATTCTTATTCGCTTCCCATACATAAAAAATACCCGCTGCATTTTCATAAAGATAGTTGGATTTAGTCCAACTTTTAACCTTATTTTCATAAGCCTTTATGCTTCCTCCGCATACAAATAAAAATAAGTTTTGGCAATTCAAAAAGATATAGGAGTTTCCTAGAATTTTTGGAAACGGCAATTTCAACCAGCCTTCCTCATTTATCATCGCTTAATAAAAATAAAGGTTTTAGCGTTATCAGTATTTAGGTAAAATTGGAAATCATACGCATGGTTTTATTTTCATAGAGCCAGACGCAAAAGTAATTGGGATAAACACGCAATTTTTATCAGGGCAAAAAAAATCCCCCGCCACCGTCAGCGAGGGATAAGGTTCAAGTAAATCGCTTAAGCCTGTTTCCGTTCCTCTGTCTGTGTATTTTGCACAGGAAAAGAAAAAATATTAGGCGGCATTTCCGCTGTTTGCGTTTTATCCTGAACTGGCTGTAACAACGCCTCTTGTATTTCTTTCGCCTTCACAAATTCCAGAGGGTCAAAATGCGTATATCTTTCCGTCATTCTTTCGCTTTTATGCGTGGTTATCGCCTGCGCTTGTTCCGTTGTCATACCGCCCTTTAGCATTTCCGTATTGAAAAAATGCCGCCAAGCGTGAATATGCAAATTCCGCTCTTTTATTTCCGCGCTGCTAATGCCGATGTTTACCAACGCCTTGCGCAGATACATTAAAACTGTTTTACGGCAAATGGGGCTGCCGCCGCCGTCCGTAGAGAATAAATATCCGTCCCCGCTTTTTTCTTTCAACAGTTTCAAATCGGCAATCAAAGAAGCGGGAAGCGGAATATTATGTTTGTCCTTTGTTTTAGTCAGCCTGTAGCCGTAATTGTCATGTTGCATACAAACGTAGATATGGTCATCAAAAAGGCAACTCCCTTTAAGACCTAAAATTTCCGACACCCTCATTCCAGACAACGCCGCCACTTTATTCACGGTACAGGTAATATGGCTGTTTTCCCACACTTTGCGCCAATCGCCCACAAATAATTTTTTGAATTCAAGAGGAGTGATAATTTTAATTTCGGCTCGGTCATTTATAAGCCGTTCAACTTTGGCGGTAGGGTCAACAGGAATTATCCCACGTTCCACAGCCTCAATCATCATAGTTTTGAAAGTTCCGTAATAGCCGTTAATGGTCGTGTTTTTATATTTTTGTTTAA
>NZ_BDHF01000045.1:0-17267 GCF_054786115.1 Treponema sp. R80B11-R83G3
GGGGCAGACTATGCACGCCGCTTAAGGCGTGTAGCTGAACAAACCCCAATCGCCCCGGCGCCGAACAGCTTATCCCAGATGAACAAACTGAGGCGAGCTTTAGCTCGCCGTCCGCGCCGCGGTCAAAGCGAGGTATGTTACACTTTTTAGAAATGTTATTAATCGCCATAAAACCCCTCACTTGCAGAAAGCACGCCGCTTAAGGCGTGTAGCTGAACAAACCCCAATCGCCCCGGCGCCGTGCTAAAAAAGCCGTAGGCTTTTTTAGCTTGGAGTTTTGCGCCGTATAAGAGCAGGGACAGAGCTTTATTTATGTCCGATTGGCGCAAAACTCCAGACTTGGTTGCGCCGCGGTCAAAGCGAGGTATGTGACACTTTTTAGAAATGTTATTAATCGCCATTAAAACCCTTCACTTGCAACAGTACGCACAAAGCGTTTTTTTGTAATCATTGCATTTTGCGTCATTTTATGTATTTTATTATAATCCTTCGGTCTTTGTCAAGAATTTGGAGGGTTCAATATTGATAAATTTTCCGCTAAAATCCGCTATTTTATGTCTAAAAATAGCACGATAATAATAATATGAGCTTAATATACAAGCGGTACCCATTAACTAGGGTACGATTCTCCATTGGCGCAAAATTAATTGTCATTATTTCGCTTATTGTGGTTGTTTCCCTCGGTTCCATTACCGCTCTTTTTGCATGGTTGGGTCGTACAAATATAAGGAAAACCGCACAAGAGAATAATTTTGAAATAAACCGCCGGTCGGCGATAGAAGCGGAAACTCTGCTGACAAATATTCAATCAAATTCACGGGTGCTAATTCAAAACATCAACATTTTAGGTTCTCAGGACTCAACCATAAAGGAATCGATGGATTTCTTTTTTACTGAAAATCAGCAGATTGCGGCTGTTTTCTTTGTCATTCCCGGCAGAAAGGAACAGCTTTTAATAAACAGGCCGTTTTTTACTTCGCGTCAAATTGATGAAGCTCTGGTTCCTTCGTTCTTTGACGGCAATAGGGCGGCGTTGGGACGGGCTGTCATGGGGGAAACTGTTCTTCAGAACGCGGCCCCTCATTTTTCAAAGGCTGTTTTGGGGTTGTTTTATCCGTGGCAGGGCGGCGGAGTAGCGGCGGTTCTTTTCTCCAGTGAGGAGCTAAATAAAAACTTAGGTTACGGGGCAAATAACTCCTATATGCTTAACACCGATGGCGATATTCTTTCTTATGCCGATTTTGCAGTCGTTGAAGAAAAAACAAACATAAAAAATTTAGATTTTATCCGCGCTATTCTTGACAGTTCTGAACACAACAAACAGGAGATCATGGAGACTGACTTTGGATTTATACAGCCTACGGCCAATAATGTAAATGATGCTTATCTTGGGACATTTGGACCTGTTTTGGAAAAAATAAAATCCACGATGAAACTTGTTATTGATAAATCGGCGGAAATATTTAAGAAATACGATATTTTAAAAGCCAAAGCTAAAGCCAAAACCAAAGTCAAAGAAAAAAAGACGCGGCAATTTGTGGCATATACAAAATTAAATTCCGTAAACGCGGTTGTAATAACAAGCGTTGAATACAACAAAGTATTTGAAAGTATTAACGCCGCCATAATGAGCAATATTTGTCTTGCAATTGCAGTATTAATCATATCAATTATTTTAATATGGTTTTTCTCCAGAACAATTTCCATCCCGCTTAGAGCGTTGGCAGTCGCGGCAAACAAAATTGAATATGGAAACTTTGATCAAAAATTACATTCCAAAGCCAGCGATGAAATTGGCGCTTTAACCTATAATTTTGGAAAAATGTTATCGGCTTTGAATGTTTTTGGCAGTTTTTCAAATAAAGAAATTGCCGTAAAAGCGATAAGCGGCGAAATAAAACCCGGCGGCTTGTCAAAACATGGCACTGTTTTATTTACTGACATTCGTGATTTTACGACAAGGTATGAAAACTTTATCAGATTTTTTGGCGCGGAAGCTTCCGATAAAATTGTTTTATGGCTAAATGAATATTTTACGCAAATGGCTGACTGCGTAAAAAAAACCGGCGGCACTTTAGATAAATTTATAGGAAGCGCCGTAATGTCTCATTGGGGCACGGCGTTTTCGGCGGGCAGTCCGCGCAAGGACGCTTTTAATTGCATAAAAGCGGCTCTTATGATGCGTAAGGTTCTTTTTTATATGAATAGGGAACGCAAAGCGGGAGACGTTTCCAATCCGTTAATCAGTATCGGGTGCGGGATTAGTTCAGGCGTTGTTTCGGCGGGACAGATTGGCGGCGATACGCGGCTGGAATATACGGTATTAGGCGATCCCGTCAATCTGGCGTTACGCGTTGAAGCCTTTACTAAACCGTTTGGCGCGGACATTCTTATTTCCGAAGATACATGGAAACTTGTCGGGGATAAATTTATCACCGAGGAAATGCCCTCTGTGCCAGTTAAGGGAAAAACAAAATCCGCGCGGACTTTCGCCATTGTCAATTTTGCCGGCGATATTAAAGGGCCTCAGTCGCTGGAGGAAGTGCGTTCCCTTTTAGGAATTGATCCGCCCGATCTTGATAAAGCGGACGTGAACGCATAAAAACAGTTTCTTTATATATTATTATCTTGCCTAATATCGCCCTTAATACCTTCCATAGCTTTGATAAGGTGTTTTTCAGTTATCCTATCAAATTTATTTAGTACATCATCATCATATATTTTTTCATTATCTTTACAAAAAAAATGAGCTGCCGATATAGCAAGATTGTCAGACAGTTTTTCAAGAAGATCAGCAGAAACAAAAGTCAAACCTCTTTCGATTTTACTAAGATGCATAACCGATATTTCTACCTTTTCTGATAGTTGTTCTTGTGATAAATGTTGTTTTTTTCGGTAATGCTTCAAATTTAGTCCAAAAGACGTTTTTATGTCCATTAGCCAATTTTAAGAAGCTTTTGCGGTAAAACAATAGCATAAAAGGCTTATATTAGAGGCTTTATTATGATAATATAGTAATATAATGATTATTTTTACTTGACAGATTAGCATAAAATGGTAAACAATAAGCCTGTCAAGGTGTCTATTTAAGGAGGTTTAAGGTGGAAAGGCTTTTTTTACAGAAAGGAATTTGCGTAGTTTTAATATTGTCCATTTTAGGTTGCGTTGGGAGTGGAACGCCGCAACAAAGTAATACCCCAATACCTTCACAACAGATTCAGCAGAAACAGGCACAACTCCCCGTGTCGGCAACGTCCACTTCCCCCTATTTTAATGGGGACGGCAGAAAAGACATGAGCCTTGCAATCCTTGTGCCGGAAAGCCAGGACATAGACAAAGATCATGCATATTTACCCTCCCTGATTCAGGGCTATTTAGTGGCTAATATATCCAAATATTCGGCAATAAAGGTGCTTGACCGTGTCGCTCTTGATAAAGTCATCTCTGAGACTCTTAATCCCGTTTATAAGGACAACCTTGATATTGTCCGCCTTGGACATATAACCCAGACCGGATACATAATGACAGGAACCATAATCAAGAAATCTTACGACTATGCGTTGACAATTAATGTAACCGATACCACGCCCAACCCCCAAACAAAAGCATATTCCGGTAATTACACAATTTCCCAGCTTGAAGATCAAACCGCAATCCAGCTTGCTTCAAAGGACCTGCTTACCCAAATGGGCGTGAAGTTATCCGATATGGCAATTGCCGAGTTAAGCACAACGAATCAACGGGCCATTACCGCGCAGACCGTGCTTGCAAAGGGCATCACCGCGCAACGGCAAGGTTTTGAGATTGAGGCGTTAAGCTACTATTTTCAAGCCGCCAAATTTGACCCGTCCTTACCGGAAGCGGCAAACCGCTCTGAAGTATTAGCCGCAAATGTTTCCAGTGGGCATATCGGCGATGATATGCGCAACCTAGTTCAGTGGCGAAAAGACTGGATAGCGCGGATTGCGGAAACTGAACAGTATGTTAAAAACTATAATGATTATTATTATAAATACTATACCGATTACTATAATAATTTTTATAAGGAGTATAACGCCAGTTGGGACTCTTTAGTCAGTCAGGAGAACGCTATACTCAATCAGCGGGGTACGTTTATCAATAACCTTCCCGCGCCTCCTTATACCCTGTATTACGCTGTAGATATGCGCCCTTCCGGCGTTATTGATTACAGAACAGAAACCACAAGTTTCACCGGCATCAAGGTGCTCCTGCGCGGCGGCTCCGCCGAATGGAAGCGGTCAATAGAAAAGGCGGTACAGGAGTTGATTGCCTCGGAGCGGGAAATGCGGAAGGCTGAACAGGATTTGCAGGAGAAGATAGCGGAGGTGCAGCGGACGGTTCGGACTGAACAGGCGGCCATAGAAGCGGCGATGCGGGAAGTCGTGCGGACGGTCAATGACGGGCTGAACGCTACCGGAAGACGGGAGGAATGGCAATTGAAGCCTTTGAATGCAGGGCTGACGAACGCGCAGTTTAACCCCAGTCTTTTGAAAACGGCGAAACCGGATGTGCTCCCGATAAATAAAACAGGAACCCCGTCCTTTTCCGTTAACGTCCAACTCGTGAACAGCAAGAATAAGGTGATCGGCGCGAGTACCTTCACGATAAGCGGTACATATTCAATCACTAATAACGGAGCTTCGGTTTCCGATGACGCACGGAGTGCTGCGGGTTTTGCGAATGTCAACGTGAATGACGTAACCGACAACCTGACCATACGGATCGCCAGCGTGAACGGGATACCCGCTGAGAACACATCCAGAAGCGGGGGTCTGCAGATACAGGCAGTCAACGCGGCTGAGTGGGACTCTGCGCCATGGGATTATACAATACAAAAGGGGAAGATTATCCAATACATGGGCAAAGGTGGCAGTGTTACTATTCCCCGCATTATTTGGGGCGAGACGGTTACTTCTATTGGAGATAATGCGTTTGCCAACAGCCAACTGACCAGCATAACCATCGGAGCAAATATAATATTAGGTTCTCCAGCTATCGGCTCACGTTTTGAAGACTTCTACAATCACAATGGTAAACTGGCGGGAACCTATATAAGACGCGATAGTAACAGCAGTACATGGGGCAAGAATAGGGAAGAACTAGATTTTAGTTTCGATCCTGCTACGGGAACAATTACAGACTATACCGGTAATACCGAAAATATGTCACCCGTAAAGATAACGATACCGGAAACCATATGCGGAATACCGGTTACCGCCATTGGGATAGGCGTGTTTCACTTAAAAGAAATAAAATCTGTCATTTGGCAGAATGGTGATAATAGTGGTCATAAACCAGGAGAAACATTTGTAGTAATAAAAATTGGCAAAGGCATTAAAGTTAATAAATCGGCGTTTACTGGCCCTAATTTTGGCGCATGCTATTTAGGGCATGGGCGCAAGGCAGGAACTTATTCCTATTTATATACATCTAACATACCCTTTAAAATTTTACTTTGTAATACTACATTTATTATTGGGATAATTATATCCATTTTTATACCGGATGGACAATGGACATGGCAATATACGCCAGGTTATAATTGATATCGAATCACGAACAACGAATATGATTCACGACAATTTTTAAGGCATTAATTAACTAGCGCGTTAATAATATAAATTGAAATATTATACAGGGCATGGGCGATGGCGATGCCGTGAAGTGAATAGTACCGTAAAAAAATAAAGCCAAGAATCGTGCCGGAAATTACCGCGTTCATAAAACCCCAAGGCCCCTCGTAGATGTGGCAAACAGAAAACAAAACTACGGAAAGTAACAATGCCGATGTGGCGTTTAAATTTAATTCTTCCCTTTTGGTTAAAAGATAATAACGGAAATAACTCTCCTCAAGGTAAGCCGCAAGAATGCAGGTGATGGAAAGAACAATCCATTCAATAACAGAAGAAGGAGATTGAAGCGTTATTTGAGACGTATATCCGCCAATATATACGCCTGTAAAAGTAACGGTTAGACCGATAATTAATAGGCACGGTAATGTGATAACAAAGGATACAATGTCTTTTTTACCCGGTTTAACAGCCCATAATTCTATCTTCCGCGCCTTATATATCAAATACCAGATTAAGGCTAACGAAGGGATTAAAAAGGTAAAAATATTTACAAGTCCCGCTGTTACGGAAAAATTCGTAACCGCGGCTTCTCTATTCGTAAATATAAAGGCAGATCCGGGGAAAAAAAGGAGAATATAAAGGATAAGCGCCTCTATATATATACCCATAATTTTATTTCTGTATTATAATAGAATTAGGAAAAAAAATCATGTTTAAATGAGGGTAAAACATTGATTCCGTTTCTGATACTAATCGCTTTAGTTCTCGCCGGTGTCGTATTTGTAACGAATTCAAGCGGGGAAAAAAAGGGAAGCTGGATTCAATTTTACGCTAAAGGAAAAGAAGCCGGTTTTTCAATCAAAGACATGGAACAGTTAAGGCGTCTTGTATCCACTTGTCAAATCAACGACCCCGTGAGCATTTTCAGGTCAAGGTCGCAATTTGAAAAAGTAATCCGCTCTATGGTCAATACCCTGCACTCGTCCGGAGAGTACAACGATCAGACGATACAGTATTTTCTTTCAAAACTTTTTGATTACTATAATGATATAGAGATGCAGACTGCCGAAGATAAAACCCGAATTACAAGTTCCCGCCAGATTACCGAAGGTCAGGCATTAAGGGTTTTAGTGCCGGGAACCGGCGTATATAAATCCGAGGTTGTAAAAAATTCAGGCAATTATCTTGCTATTTCGCGTCCGACAAATGCAAAATCATCCTCTAACATGGAATGGCTGGGGCTTAAATTATCAGTTTATTTCTGGCGTGAAGATGACGCGGGATATGTCTTTGACTCCGAAGTAATTGACGAAGTTTTTTCCAAAGGCATTTCCTCATTAAAAATTGACCAGAACGATTCGCTTTTTAGAACGCAAAAAAGAAAATCCATGCGCGTTAAATTCCGCAAACCGGCGTTTCTGTATCTTGTCAACGATGTTGATAATCCGCATAGGCTGGAAAAAGCGGCTGGGTTAAAAGTAATGCTGGAAGATATTTCCGATACAGGATGCGCGTTCAGGGTAATGGGGCAGGTTTCTACCGGAATGCGCTTTAAGGCGCAATTCCTGCTTAATAAGATTCCTGTCTGCGTGCCGGGAACGGTGCGTTCCGTAGATTATGATAAGGAAAAAAATATTTCAGTTGTGCACATGGAAGCGGACACTCTTCCGATTGGAACAAGAAATTTTATTCTATGCGAAGTTTTTAATCTGCTTCCCGAAGATGATGAAGAAGAACTGCCGTTCCGCGTGCTGGAAGAAGAAGCCGACGCAGTTTCCAAACAGACAGATCAAGTTGTGGAGGAGAAGAATGAATAAAAAAGTATTTATTATTTTTCTGTTTGTGTTTTCCGCATCGTTAATTTACGGCGATTTGCAGGACGAAGAAATTGTTGATGTATCCGAGGTCAAAGACCCTTCTTCTCTTTGGAAACTTTTTCTGGATAACCCAGATTCAACAACAGGAGTTGATATACTTATTAAGTTGGGTACTTTAGGGAAAGGAAACAAGAGTATTATCGACAACCTTAACAGTTACCTTATGGGAAAAACTCTTTTATTCAAATCAGGAGAATCCGTAAATTATACGTTGGTTTCGGCGTGTATTTCCGCAATTATGGATTTGGGAGACAGTTCTTCTTATCCCGCTCTTTTTTCAGTCTTTTATGTCGGATATCCGGAAGTAATTGCTTCCGAAGCTCAAGGCGCGTTAGAGGTAATTCCCGGAAACCTGTACCAATTCCTTGTAAATGTAATATATTATAATTCACCCGAAGAAAAATTTGCCGCTTTCAGAATAGGGGCAAACAGCGACAAGTTGAATGTACCACAACAGGGGCAGATTGCCGAACTTGCGCTTGAACAGGGACTAAACGCGGATGATGAAAATATCGATATGGCTATTATGCGTTATTCCGCAGTTTTATTGCTTACGCAGCTTAGGTGGACGCGCGCCAACGCTCTTGCGATAAAACACTATTACCGCGTGCAGACTGACTATCTTCAAAATGCGGTTCCAAAAGAAAGGTATATCGAAGCGATTGCCTGTCTTGGCGCGGTTGGAAATTCAGACGCGACTTCCATACTTGGCTTGCAACTTGGGCTTATTAATGCTAGAATGGAAAGAACAGGATCATTTGACGCGGAAATAACCCTAGCGGTTGTTCAAGCGCTTGGGAATATCGGTTTTAATGCGGCATTTGATCAATTATTATATGTTGGTAATTTATCGTACCCGGAAGAGATTCAAGCTGCGGCAAGGGAGGCGATTGATCGCCTTAAATGGTAATCAAATTTCTTAAACGTCTTCCTGTTTCTCCCGTTTTATGTACCGCCCTTGGAGCGGTTATCGGTTTTTATATTTTATTTCACGCAGTATTACCCGTAACCGTTACCGTTTTATTGTTCTTTATCGCTGTATTCAATTTTTTGATGGTTCTTTCCTCTCTTGATACGCAATCTCGCGCATTAAAGCTGTACTCCCTCTGCGCCGCAGTCTTGGCGGTTGGGACTGTCATTGGTATTTGCGCGGCGAGCGCAGGGCAAAATAAAACTGTATTCGGTCTTCCTGAAGCGCAAATAACCGGCATTGAAGGCGTGTTACTCGAAGACCCCAGAATTATTTCCGGCGGAAAAGCAATTGTTACAGTATCATTGCGCAAATGCGCCGCTGGAAGCGCATCGCGCGCAATAGGCAGCGGAGAAATTACCGTTTTCTTTTCTCAGGAGAGCGCGGAAAAATTAAAACATTTCGGAAGGGGGACGGTAGTTTTTGCCGAGGGCCCTCTGCGTTCAAGTGAGCGCGGCAATTCAGGGCGGAGCTGGTCTGTCAGCGCGAAATCGTTGCATGTTGTAGAACCGCCGCCACCGATAGAGCGGATGCGCACGGGTATCAGATTAAATTTGATTAAACGTTTTAGCGGGAAACCCTGGGGTGGGCTTGCGCTTGCCCTGCTTTTGGGAATAAAAGACAATCTTGATACTGAACTGGCTGTAATGTACAGAAATTCAGGACTGTCTTACATATTGGCTTTGTCGGGAATGCATCTTGCGATACTTGCCGCGTTAATAACTTTCCTTTTTAAAAAACCGCTTGGTCTAAAAGCATCCGCTATCTGCGGCGCGGCTATTATTTTACTTTATTGTTTTTTGGTAGGTTCAATGCCAAGCCTTAACCGCGCCGCAATGATGTACATTCTTGGAGTGTTAGCGGTAATTGGGGCTTTGCCTAGAAAGCCAATGTCAATTTTATCGCTTTCATTTATTATTCAAATTATTGTTACGCCGTCAGCGGGAAACAGTATTTCTTTTATTCTTTCGTATTTAGCGCTTGTCGGCATTTTAATAATTGGCAAGCCTCTTTCTTCCCTGTTTGCCGGCAAAGCCCCTGACATTTTGTTACAGCCCCTTGCAATGTCATGCGGCGCGTTTTTGGCGACAGCCGGCGTTTGCGGTTCTGTCTTTGGAATTCTTGCGCCCATTGGAATTATAACGGGGCTTGTGATGGTTCCTCTTACAACCGTCTTTATGATCGGTTCGATAATCTGGCTTGTTCTTGATTTTATTTCGCTCTCCGCCTTTCTAAATTGGCCGTTATCCGTCTTGTACAGGTTAATGGAAATAATCGCATCAGTTTCCGCAAAAGTTCCCGGCATTTCAAAAGGCGCGGTATTGATTATTATTCTCTCTCTTTTCCTCTCTATTTTAATCATCGCTTTTGAACACAGACGGCGTTTATCACTGTTAAGACCGGAACCGTTTTTATGACAATTAATTATAACTCCGCCGCCGCCTTACGCGCCTTTCTTGATCAGGAAAAGCTTGGGATGCGGAAAAAATTCGGGCAAAATTTTTTAATAAATCCCGAAACAAGAAAGGCGCTTGTGCAGTCGTTAGGTGCTCAAAGCGGGGATGAGGTTTGGGAAATTGGTCCCGGTCTTGGCGCAATGACTGCTCTGCTTCTTGAGACTGGGCTAAAAGTAAAAGCGTTTGAAATCGACTTAGGATTTATCCGTATTTTAAAAAATATTTTTTCAGAGAATAAAAATTTTACCCTCGTTGAAGGCGACGTAATGAAAACATGGCAGTCTCAATCTAGCGCTCCGTTTCTTTTTGGGAATCTTCCGTACAATGTCGCGTCTGCATTGTTAGCCGACTTAATTGAAAACGGCTGTATTTTTTCGCGCATGGTTATTACCGTTCAAAAAGAGGTAGCCCTGCGCATGACTGCAACGGCGGGGAAACCCGACTATTCTTCATTCTCAGTGTTGTGCGCGTCAGCCTATAAAGTTAAACCGTTAATGACGATCCGCCCATCGTCTTTTTATCCCCAGCCGAATGTTGACAGCATGGCGGTTCTTCTTGAAAAAAAAGCCGCTCAAAAGTACCCCGCTGTTTTTTATCCTCTGGTGCGGGCATTGTTCGCGTCTAGGCGCAAGACTATTAAAAACAACCTTGTAACGTTTCTTTCTTCCCGCTTTGGAGGCTCACTGCAAAATAAATCGGCAGTACAGGAACTATGCGCCTCAGTTTTACAAAACAACTCGCTTAACGGTACAGAACGCGCCGAAAGTCTTGAATTAGGGTTGTTTTTATCTCTTGCATTATCCATTGATAATATGCGATTATAGATAAGAGATGTCAGTTGCCGGAAATATAGAAAAACTTGAGGAGCGGATACAAAAAGCGTGTGATTCAGTCCGCAGAAAACGGGACGAGATTACGCTGATGGGCGTGTCGAAATTTGTGCCTGTTGAACTGATAGACGAAGCGTACCGTCACGGTATTCGCTGTTTTGGAGAAAGCAGGGTAAAGGACGCAGAGGAAAAATTAAACGCGTTTAAAAGCGAACATACCGACGCGCAGATACATTTAATCGGTTCTTTACAGCGTAACAAGGCGAAACAGGCGGCTCTTTTTTTTGACTGTATTCAATCGGCGGACAGGGACGAGATTATAACAGAGCTTGCAAAACATTCGCCCCAACGGAAAGAGCCGCTTGAAATAATGCTTGAACTGCATACGGGAGAGGAAACAAAGAGCGGGTTTCAAAGCATAGACGCGCTTTTTAATGCGGCGGAATTGGTTTTGGGAAGCCCAAAGTTAAAACTTACGGGGCTTATGACTATGGCGCCCTTTACAACGGATACCGCGTTAATTCGTTCTTCTTTTAAACAGCTTGTAAAGGCTAAGGACGGTATTGAAAAGCGTTTTCCGGGTAACGCGCTTTGCCTTTCTATGGGGATGTCAAATGATTTTGAAATAGCCATAGAAGAAGGAGCAACGTTGCTTAGAATAGGCAGCGCGATTTTTAAAGATTAATAAAAGGACAATGAAGCGGATATTTTTTTTGATAGTTTTATTTTCCCTTCTGTTTGGCTCCGTGTATCAGGCGCAGGCTCAAAGTTTAAGCACGACTAAACCGACGGAATCTACCCTTAATTTACCGCAGTGGGTAAAAGATTTACGGCGTTGGGATATAATTACTTTCGGAGTGTTTCCGTTCTCCATGTTTTTTGTTACAACTGTGATTGACATAATCCGCTGGAATGACGCGAATAACCTTGACTTTTCAGAAGAAGGGCGGCGTTATGCGCCATGGCCATTAAAATCGGCAGGTGCGGTTGAGATGACAAACGACGAGTATGCAAGGACTATTTTACTTTCTGTTGGGGTTTCGGCGGTAATTGCCTGTGTTGATTTGTTCATTATAATCACAAAAAGGAATAATGAACGCCGCCGTATTGAAAGTCTGCCTTCAGGATCGATTGAAATTAATAAGACACCCTATGGAACTCAGGAGGCTGATGATTCCGCAGGCGCGCAAGAAAACGCCAATCAAAATAAAACCGGCGAAAAATAATGCCATGCCTTTCCCATACAATTAAAGAACAATTTCCCCAACCTGTCAGGCTTGACCGTTATGTGTCAGAAACTTTACGCCTTCTCTCCCGTTCGCAGATTAAGGCAAGGTCTTTAACCGCAAAAATAAACGGAAAAGACGTAAAAAATTCCCGCATTGTAAAACAGGGAGACATTCTTGAATTGCGCTGGCAGGATTCCCCGCCCATACATATTATTCCGCAAGACATCCCACTTGAAATAATTTATGAAGATGAGAATTGCATTGTTGTAAACAAAGCGCAGGGAATGGTAGTTCACCCCGGAGCCGGTAACAGGCAGGACACCCTTGCCAACGCCTTGTACTTTAGAAGATTGAACAAGAGCGGCAAAGCATTTGACGTGGATACAAACAATGTGCGTCCCGGCATTGTCCACCGTCTTGATAAAGACACGTCGGGAGTGATTATCGCGGCTTTTAATGAAGAGGCGCACGAGTTTCTTGCTCGGCAGTTTAAGGCGCGTAAAACGCGAAAAACTTACATAGCGATTGTTCAAGGTGCGCCGAAAGAAATTAATGGGCGCATAGAAACTTATATTGCAAGAGACCCAAAAGATCGCAAAAAGTTTACTGTTTCAGCTAACGGAAGAAACGCCGTAACTTATTACAAAGTGGTTAATTCATGGCGTAGTCATTCGCTCCTTCTTCTGCGTCCGCGCACAGGTCGCACACATCAATTGCGGGTTCATCTGCGCCACATTGGCTGCCCCATTCTTGGAGACCCGATTTACGGAAGCGCGGATAAATTATTCCCCGACGCAAGCCTTATGCTGCACTCAAAGAGCCTAGCGATTGTTTTACCGAATGAAACACAGGAAAGAGTTTTTTCATCGCAAATCCCGCAGCGGTTTACAGAAGTAATTGAAAAACTTGACAGGATGAATACAAATGGATAGCCCATACATTCTTGAAGAAACAGAAAATTTTGCCGTTGTTTTTAAACCGCCAAAAATGCACTGCGCCCCGGTCGGCGCAAAACCGCAAAAAGCCGCCACGCTCCTTGAGTGGTACTCTGCTAAATCCGTATGTTTTGACATCATGCACCGCCTGGATTTTGAAACTCACGGGCTTGTATTATTTGCTAAAAATAAAAAGAGTTACGACTCTTTTAAAACTTCGCAGGACAACGGTGAGTTTGTAAAAGAATACTCCGCCGTCTGCACAAAAACCGATGTCGCTGTCCAACTAAAAGCAAAAGGATTTCCCGAATATTCAATCGGCACACCTCAACCTCCGTTTGTAATAGAAAGTTATTTTCGCCCCTTTGGCCCCGGCAGAAAACTTGTCCGCCCTGTAATTGAAGACGGAAAAAAACACAAGGAAATCGCCAAAGACAAAGGCGGTTTTTATAAAACGGAAATTACAAGTATTAACGGCAATATTTTTACCGCGAGAATAAAGCGCGGTTTTCGCCACCAGATACGCTGTCATCTCTGCTGGATAGGTTTCCCAATTCAAAACGACCCGTTGTATTCGTACTTTGCCGGGGAGGGAATTTTACAGGGAGGGAACCTTGCTTTGAGGGCGTATTCGCTGGTTTTTGATGATCCTGTGAATGGGGAAAGGCGGGAGTATCGGATTGCGGGGCTTGGATAGAAGAAATTTTTTAAATACTCAACTTAAAGAAATTGTTAGCTTTTTACCTAGCACATGGGCAAAACGTTCAAGAGAATCAATTGAAGTGTTAAAAGCAGGATCTAAAATATTATCTACCGCAACTCTGGACGTTTTCATTTTTTTTGCGATAAAACTTTTTGTAAGTTTTTGTTCTTGCATAGCTTTTTCTAATTGATAAGTAATAAGTTTTTTTACGGCTAATTCATTAACTTCATCATATATGCCCTGTTCTTTCAAAAAATCATTAAAATCTTGACCAATACCCTTCATATATTCCTAGAACTACACAAATGTTCCCCTCCCAAGGATATTATAAGTGTACATTATATTATGCAGCTTGTCAAGAGAATTTTTTATTTTTTTTTACAATTGTAAATCTATTTCTTCTTCGTAATTTGAATAGAAGTATTTTTTTAAATACTCAACTCAAAGAAATTGTTAGCTTTTTACCTAGCACATTCTTCTTCAGTGGTGTTAGATATGTATAAAATAAACGACCGTTTAAATTTAGCATTTTAATTTATTATAGAAAACATAAATATTTTATTAATAATATCAAAAACATCATTTTTTGTCAATAAAAATATTATAAAATACAATGTTTTATTAAATACAACCATAAATTCTTATTAATAAATCATTTATTTTCCTTACTTCAATAAAGAAAATCTCCTTAAATTATGCAAAATAAACGGTCGTTTTTCTTATGTAGGTGAGCAATGAAAAGCGCCGGTTTATTAAAACGGGGACATTCACGGTTGCGTGATAAAGAAATAAAGGAGGGATAAAAAAATGAAAAAAGGAAATAGCGTAGCGGTTGTGCGCCTATCGGCGCTTTGCCTTGCGGCTCTGGCGGTTTTCTGCTTGCTGTGTACTTGTGCGCCACCGACAGAAGGCGGTGAAGGGGACGCTTCGGTTACCATAACCATCGGTAGTGGAAACAGGGCGGCGCTGACTTTGGGTGAGCAAACAATCGACACTGCGCAACTTGACCACACTATAACGATGACAAACGGCTCGGGCGCAAACGTGGAAAAGACAGGCGTAAGGGTGGGGCAATCGGTTCAATTTACCGTTACGCCGGGACATTGGAATATTACCGTGTTGGCGTACTTTGACGGGACGCTCGTGGCGAAAGGTTCGGAATCCGTGGACTTAAAGCCGGGGCGTAACGGCTCCGTTCCGATAAAAATGACGCAAGTGGGCGTAACGCCGGCAATCGAGACTTATGAAATAATCATGCTGACTAACAACGACGACTACGGCACGGCAACGGCAGAGCCGAACCCCGCTCCCGAAGGCGAAACGGTATATATTCATGCTAATTCCTACGATGGCTATAGGTTTGATACATGGGAAGTTATAAGTGGCGATGTAACGCTTTCAGAACCTCAAAAAAGCCACACTGAATTCACCATGCCGTCAAACTCAGTAACGATAATGGCTAATTTTAAAGAAGTGCCGCCCGACACGCCTAACCTTGAAATACAAGATGATGCGATATTCGAAGATGTTACATACGGTTATCTCCAACCTGATGCTATGACTGTTTCAATACACAACAGCGGTACTTACACTGCGATTGTATCAAGCATAGAACTTAGTGGGACAAATGCGGCTTTGTTTACCCTTGTCAAGAGTTTACCATTAACCATTGAGGCAGGGGCAAGCTCGGATTTCAGCGTACAGCCTCAGCGTGGACTTAGCGAGGGAACCTACACCGCTAAGATCACCGCAACTTATTCAGGCGGCGTTGTAAACAGCGACAAGGCGGAAGCAGAAGTGAGCTTTAAAGTACACCCTGCACCTATCTCTTTCTACGAAATTACCCTTACCATTCCTGTAGAAGATAAAACCCCTGCTAAAGCAATTACCGCAACTGATCAATACAGCGGAAGCGTAACATGGAATATTGAAGATACAACCTTTAAGGGAGGAACCGAATACACCGCAACCATACAATTGAATATAAACGCTAACTACACTCTGACAGGAGTAGGGACAAACTCCTTCAAGGTAACGGGAGCGACATCGACAACTTACACCGCAGGTAGCGACATTGTTACGGCGGTATTCCCGAAAGCAGCCTTTTCCTCCATTGCCTCTTTAAGCACATGGCTTGACGGACAAGGTACCAACGAACCCATTACCGCATATAACATTAAGTTGAACGTGGACAGTTTCGGCGGCAATGCCAGCATCAGCGGAAGCCTCGGATATGTGCTGATACGAAACAATACCAAATACGTCAACCTTGACCTTTCCAGCAGTACCATGACAGAAATTCCAGAGCTTGCTTTTTTTGATGATGTGGATTATGAAGGCTGCAACACGCTTGTCGGCATAACCATTCCGAACAGCGTTACCAGTATTGGGGAGGCGGCTTTTGCTAATTGCATCCGCCTTACCAACGTAACCTTTACCCCCACCGGCAGAGTTACCAGCATTGGGAATGAGGCTTTTGCAGAGTGCATCAGCCTTGCCAGCATAACCATACCCGCCAGCGTTGAAAGCATTGGTGATATGGCTTTTTACGGTTGCACTAAACTTGCCGACATAACCTTTACCCCCACCAGCAAAGTTACCAGCATTGGGGCGTGGGGTTTTTACGGTTGCACCAGCCTTACCGGCATAACCATACCCACCAGCGTTAACAGTATTGGGAATGATGCTTTTACCGATTGCTCCAGCCTTGCCGCAATAACTGTTGACACTGGTAATACCGCTTACAGTTCACAAGGCGGCATATTGTATAACAATGATAAAACCGCCATCGTATTGGTTCCCATAAAAATAACTGGAGCTATTACCATACCCAACAGCGTTGAGAGCATTGAGTTTGGCGCTTTTTCAAGTCGTGCCGGACTTACCAGCGTAACCATAGGAAACGGCGTTGACAACATTGGAAATGGCGCTTTTTCTTACTGCACCAGCCTTGCCGACATAACCTTTACCCCCACCAGCAAAGTTACCAGCATTGGGGATAGCGCTTTTGCCAATTGCACCAACCTTGACAGCATAACCATACCGAACAGTGTTACCAGAGTTCGTACCCCATTACTCCCTATTGCTCTAATTCTATACCAGATAAGAAATTATGTCAATACTTATTACTCTCTATTACTCCCTATTACCCCCTGTTACTATTAAAAATTGATGTCATAATTGATAACATATTAAATGATTTCACTTAACGCTTTCATCAAATCGACATTTTATAATATTTGCGCCCTGCCAAAAAACACCCCCAAATATAGCATAATTAAGCCATTAGTGCCGTTACAAACCATTTTTTACTTTTTTTTAACTTTTACCCTCTTAAAACCTCTTATATCAAATAAATGTCGCATAACGCTAAACTGATTTCCCACAAGAAATAGAACCGCCTACGGCGGTAGGGCTGCGCCCTACAAGAATACGAAAGTAAGAACACCCGACTAAATAAATTAGTTCGCTAATACCCCCTCAATTTTTCGCATACTACCCACCTATCATAGCTCGTGAAAGCCTGATAAAAAGCGACCCACCCACCCGTATGCGAAAAATTGAGGGGGTAATTTATCAGTATCTTTAATAAGGTCAAAAAAAGTAGTTCCGCTTCGCTCCACTACTTTTTTTTTCAAATCATTAAAGCCTGTATCTCGCAAAATGTCGCAT
>NZ_BDHF01000046.1:0-20055 GCF_054786115.1 Treponema sp. R80B11-R83G3
GAACGCAAAGAAAAGTTGCATACTGCATTTATTAAGAGACAGGAATACTGGCGGACAAAAAATGCCGGTTCCTGACACACCTTATATGCTTGTCTTAAAAACGGCAAGTTCAGCATAAGCAGTACATGTTTAAAAGCTGATCTTGAGATTTCACGATAAGATAACGGACAAAAACCCCTGATCCTCTTCTTTGTGTCCTTTGTCTCTTTGTGATCTTCGTGTGAGGTTTTGGCGAATCAATACACCATAGCCGCTAAAACCGCGTCTACCCACTTGTTAGCTTCCGCGAAATGAACCGGCCTTATCGACAAAAATTCCATCAGCGATTCGCGGTATTTTCCCGTATAGTAAAGCGTCTGCCCCAAATAAAAACGGGCGCGGGCTTCTATGTCTTTTGAGCGAGGCAGTGATAAATAATGCTGTAAACTGATTTTGGCTTCTTCCCATTTAAATGTTACAAAGTACTCGGTAATTATCTGAAATAAAGCCGATTCCTCACCGCCCGTGGGAGCGACCAAATCCACCGAAAAAACACGCGGTCTTTTTAAGTTTATGGGAGCCTTGGAAGGCATTTTTGTATCACGAAGCATATTTTCTGACGCGGCGCTTAAAGGCGTTTGACCTGGGATCTCAGTCATGAAGAAACTGTCGGGAACGGTGTTGCGTAACGTCAGTACCGGCAGGGGAATCGGGCGCAGGGTACGCTCCGTAGGCTGTTCGCTTGTAACGGTGACGGGACTTACAGTCGTGTTTACTCCCGGCTTAATTCCCATGTTGCCGCTTGCGATTTCATCTTCATAAATTACAGCGTAATACCATGTAAGTCCCGGGACGGGAACCGGAAAATCAACAAAAGGGGAATCTATTCCCGATTGTACAAGAACGGCGTTGAGCAAGTCCTGAGAGCTGGTTATAGGCTGCATACTGCGGTACAGAATTGCGTTTCTGCGCGGACCTTCCCTGTTAAAAGTGATAATTACCCTTTCTCCGTCCTGACTCGCCTTTAAATTGGAAATGCCCTGAACCTGCTCTGTTGCGGCGGAAGAGGTTTCAGACGCGGCAACTGTTGAAGATGCATCCAACTCCGGGTTAAGGCTTGTACTGTTTATTCCGGGAAGAATAATGTCATAACGCTGGCTGGAAGTATCGCTTGCCGCGACATAGTAGTAAAGGTTTTCCATATCATCGGCATCGTCAATATAATACTGCTCCCCGTATCTAACAACCACGGGCTTGATATTTGCGGGGATAGAACCGCTGAACGGGCGCGCTGAACGGAATATGTAAACGGGACCGCGCGCGTCGGGGGAATCTACCCATGTAAGCCTAATCAGGTTATTTCTGGATTCAACCTTAAGCTGAGTTACATAGGGGGCGTGATCCTTACTTTGTGCGTAAATACCGGAGGAAACCGTAAGAAAAAGAGTAAAAATACTTAGGATAAACCTTTTTTTCATCTATTTATATTTTAATCCTCATATTGCAATCTGTAAAGACCTGAATAAATACCGTCTTTTGCGACAAGCTCTTCATGACTGCCCTCTTCTACCAGACGGCCATTGGACAGAACAAAAATATGATCCGCGTCCCTAATAGTAGAAAGCCTGTGGGCGATGACAAATGACGTTCTTCCGGCTAACACTTTCTTCATCCCAAGCTGAATAAGCCTCTCCGTTTCGGTATCAATAGAGCTTGTCGCCTCATCAAGAATAACTACGCGTGGGTTATGGGCGATTACGCGCGCAAAACTTATTAACTGCCTTTGCCCTGTGGAAATATTTGCCGCTTTTTCGGAAAGTTCAGTCTTATAGCCGTCAGGCAGGGCGGATATAAATTCATGCGCGTGAACTGTTTTTGCCGCCTCAATTATTTCTTCCTGCGATAACTCAAGCCCAAGACTGATGTTCTCCTCTATCGTACCGGAAAATAAATTTACATCTTGGGTAACAGGCATTATACAGCGGCGTAATTTATCAATAGGGATGTTTTTAATCGGTACGCCGTCAAGACGGATTTCCCCATTGTCAATGTCCCACAGACGGGCAAGAACATTAATGATGGTGGTTTTGCCCGCGCCCGTGTATCCGACAATCGCCGCCATTTCCCCCGGCTTTACGGAAAACGTCAGCCCTTTTAATACGTCTTCTCCCGCCTTGTACGCGAAATGCACGCTGTCAAATTCAATATGACCGAGGGCGGCTGTTATTTCCGCAGTTCCGTCATCGGGGATTCGCTCTTCCGTGTCCATCAATTTAAAAACTTTTTCCCCGCCCGCCATCGCAGATTGCAGCATTGTGTATTTTTCGGCAATGTCGGTTACAGGCTGAAAAAACATTTGCACAAGATTGATAAAAGCGATTAACACTCCAAGCGACATCGAAAATGAGAGCGCCATTTTCGCGCCGACTACAATAACGATAGCCATTGTCAATGTGGAAAGCCATTCAACTATAGGCCTGAATGTGGCGAACACGTACATCTCTCCAAGATTCGCGTCAAGAAACTCCTGATTGCCTTCCGTGAATTCTTTTAAACTTTTTTTCTCCTGCCTGAAAAGCTGTACCACCTGCATTCCGGCAAGCCTTTCGGCAAGATACGCGTACACTTTAGACGAGGCTGTTCTCTGCCTTCTGAACGCGTCTCGCGCTTTTACCCTGCTTATTAAAGTAACAACAAGCACGGGCGGTAAAGTGATAAGAACGACAACGGCCATATGCGGCGAAAGTACAAACATGGTTACAATAGTCCCAACCATTATCGCAATGTCTTTTAAAAAAGCGACAAGCACCGTTGTAAAAAACTCGTCCATTGTTTGCACGTCGCTTGTTAATCGCGTAACAATTCTTCCAACGGGATGGCGCGAAAGATAACCTGTGGATTGGGAGAGGGTCTTATTAAAAAGGCCAAGACGCATATCTTTCATTACGCCCTGGGTCATCAGGTTTGAAGTCCATGTTTGCAAAAAAGTAAAACCAAAAACAAAGACCAGTATTATTAAATACAGAACGCACCCATGATAAAGAAAAGGAATATTTTTTTTAAGTATAGCGTCGTCAATTATACGCTGGAGTAAAACGGGAATATAAAGTTCTCCAAGAGTCGATATAACAAGAGCGGCAAGAGTGATTATCACTATTATTTTGTATGGTTTTAAATACGACATAATACGCATCATAAGGCGGCTGTCGTATTCTTTTGTTATATCGTCAGTTTCAAAATAACTGTCAGCCATTTGCAGTCGCTCCTGATTCCAATTTTTGGAAAGCCGCCATCCTGCTATAGAAGCCGCCCTCCGTTACAAGGCGCGCTGGGCTTCCGTACTCAAGAACTTTACCCTTATCCAAAACAAGCACATTATCAGCGTATTTTAGGGAGGAAACCCTGTGCGAAATAATAATTGTCGTCCGCCCCTTTCTTTCCCTTCTTAACGCTTCCAGTATTTTTAACTCCGTTTCGTTATCAACCGCTGATAACGAATCGTCTAAAACAAGGAATTCGCCGTTCATGATTGCGGCCCTTGCGATTGCCGTCCTTTGCTTCTGGCCTCCTGAGAGCGTTAACCCGCGCTCCCCTACAAGAGTATTTTTTCCATCGCGGAAAAAACCCAAATCTTTGTCTAATGAAGCAAGGGAAACAGCGTTGTCAACAACCGCCTCTTTCTCGTTAGGTGTTTTAAATTGGCTGTCGTCTAATCCATAGGCGATGTTATTCGCTATTGTGTCGGAGAAAAGATAACTGTCCTGAGGGCTTACCGCGAAAAGTTTTCGCAAATCTTCCAAAGGCCAATCGCGGGCGTCAAGACCGAAAATTTTCACGCTCCCTCGCGGCGGATCCGTCATTCTCATAAATGTTTTTATCAGCGTAGTTTTTCCCGAACCTGTCCTTCCCATAATTCCAAGCCACTGACCGCGTTCAATTTTTAAATTAATTCCTTTTAAGACGCTCTCTTCTTCGCGGTACGAAAATTCAAGGTTTGAGATTTCAAGGGCGGGAATTCCTGTGATCGGCTCCGCTGTTGACGTATTTTCACCGTCGCGGATAGAAGGCGTTGTATTTAAGACTTCGTTTATTCTTCCAAGACTGACAGCCCCGCGCTGGATCATGTTTACCATAAAGCCAGCCCCCATCAGCGGCCATATCAGCATGGACAGATACCTGAACATCGCGACAAGGCTTCCGGGAGTCATTAAACCGTTTATTACGCGCAAGCCGCCGATACCGAGCATGATTAATACCGTAAGCCCCGAAAGAAAACTGATAAAAGGAAAAAAGAAACCAAACAGGCGCACAAGCTCCATGTTCGCTTTTTGGTAGTCCTCATTTGAATCGGCAAATTTTTTAATGAACCACCACTCTTTAACAAAAGACTTTATCACGCTGATGCCGGCAAAAGTCTCCTGAGCGTTATCGCTCATTTTTGAATAAGCGCTTTGGACGGCGAAGAATTTTTTGCCTACCATGCCTCCAAAAAGAAGTATCAGCACCGTAACAAGGGGCAAAGGGATTATTGAAACAAGGGCGGCCCTAGCGTCCTGAACAAAAATGATAATTAAAATGGACGTTGCCATAAAAACAAAATCAAAAAGAGCGACAATCCCCATCCCGATTGCCATCCTCACCGCGTGAAGATCATTTATCGCCCTCGCCATTAAGTCCCCGATTTTATTTTTTTGATAAAAATCCCATGAAAGTTTTTGCAGATGGGCGTAAAGCTTTTCGCGTAACTCGGTTTCTATGCGCCTTGAAGAGCCGTTGATAAAATAGCGCCATAAAAATCGGCCTAACGAGACAACCGCCATTATGGCAACCATCCACAGAGAAAGAATAAATATTCTGCGCCACTGGAAATCGCCGCTTGAAATAAGGTCTATTACAACGCGGATAAACTGGGGAATCGCGATCTGCGCCGCGTCTACGATTATAAGAAAAATAACGCCTGTAATATATTGGGCTTTGTAACGCGACAGGTACGGAAAAAGCGCCTTGTATTCCTTCAAAGAGATATTGGGGCGGCTCATGATCTCTTTTTGGCTTCTTCCTGCTTTTTATGATCAGTTTCAAGTTTGGCTGACCATATTGCCAATTTCTTTTTTACTTCATTGGATTCTTCGCTTTCTGACAAAACAATGTGCAGTCGGCGCAACGCGCCAAGGAAATTTATCCCTGTTTTAAAATCAAGAATTTGCCCCGTGGAAAGTTCGTATTTTTCACGGTAACGATCCGCCGCCTGAGAAATAAGTTTTTTTACCAATCTAAGATGATACACTGTGGAATCATAATATTCGGCTCCGGGGGCCATGTTCTCGTATGCATTTTTTAAATCAATTATATTTTTCGCGGTTACCGCAAATCGGCCTTCAATATCGACAAACGTCCATCTCCATTTTGAATTATCGCCGTAGGCCTGCTCAAGCATATCAATGGCAAGCCCCATTTTACAGATCAGATTATACCTCTGATTCTGATTAAAAGATTTTATCATTGACAGTTTTTCCTCATAATCAGAGAAAGGCGCGTCTATCAAATTAGTGACGACTTCTTCAAGATAAATTACCGCCTTGTAAAGCGATTTTCTCGCGTCGTTCAGGGCTTCTTCATTTTTATTTTTTAAGATAGTCTGTGACATTCCGTTTATGGCGATATAATATGAAGACAGATTTAGCATCTCATCGCAAAGGGCAAGTTTTTGAATGGGTGAATTCGGCGTGTTCTTTCTCGCTTCCACAAGAAGTTTTTTTTCAGTATCCAATAACGCCCTTGTCATTGCCACATAAATTTTTACTTTATCGTAGTATATCGACTTTTCCTGATCGGTAATCTTAGCCATTAGCCGCTCCGTTTTCCGTATTTTTTGATCAAATCGTCAGCGTGGGCGATAGCGGCTTCTCCCGCGTCCCCCGCCAACATCCTGGCAATCTCCTTTTTCCGTCCTTCGGCGTTTAACGGCCCAATTCCGGTGTAGGTTCTGCCTCCTTCGGTTTTTTTTTCCACCTTAAAATGATTATCGGCGCGAACTGCGATACTCGCTAGATGTGTTACGCAGAAAATTTGCTTAAATTTGCCGATTTTTGTCAGATACTCGCCGACTTTCAGGGCGACTTCCCCTCCAATACCGGTATCAATCTCGTCAAAAACGAGGGTTTCTACGCTTTCCGCCTCATCGCGCCGCGAATCGGATAAAAGGGCGGTTTTAATCGCCAGCATAACCCTGGAAAGCTCCCCGCCTGAGGCTATTTTTGCAAGGTCTTTAAGCGGCTCGCCCGTATTCGCGGAAATCAAAAAATCAACTTCTTCGGTTCCATAAGGCCCATAAGAAGTTTGCCCTTCATTCTGCTTTGGCAAAACCGCCGCCTGAAAACGGGCGTTTGGCATTCCAAGGTTTTTTAATATTTCCGTTATAAGCTGGCTTAATTTTACGCCTGCGGCGGTTCTTTTTTCCCTTAAAACTTGCGCTTTTAAAACAATCGCTTTTTCCAAAGCGCCAATCGCCTCTTTTAATTTGCCCCTGTTTTCTTCCGCGCCGCTCAAGGCTTCTATTTCGGCCTGAGCGTTTGTCTTGTACAACAGTATCGCTTCTTCTTCATTTCCCGGCTGGCTGTCCTTGGCGTACTTCTTTTTTAATTTATTCAGGAACGCCAATCTTTCATTTACTTCTTCAAGCCTTCGCGGATCAAAAGCGAGGTTCTCTTTGTAAGCGCGGAATTCCCCCGCGATATCCTCCGCTTCATAGTAAAGGTTTTCAAACCGTCTGTTTATTTCCCCAAGAGACGAATCAACCGAGGACGCGCCGTCAAGGGCGTTTTTCGCCCTTCGCGTAAGGCTTAACGCCGATTGCTCCCCCTCCATAAAACAGGAAGCCGCAGTATTGATAAAACTCGCTAATTTTTCAAAGTCCGATAATTTTTGCGCTTCGTTTTCCAGTTCGCGAAGCTCCCCCGCGCGAATCACTGCTTTGGTAATCTCGTCCACCGCATAATTTAAAATTTCAAGCCTGTCTTCCCTCTCCCGTTCGCTTTTAAGAGATGCTTCCATAGTTTTGCGCTTGTCAGTCAGTTCCACAAAAAGCGCGGAAAATTCTTTAACTTCGTTTTCAATTCCGGCAAAACCGTCCAGATAACGGCGGTGGCTGTCCTTGCGCAAAAGTGATTCATGGTTATGCTGGCCGTGAAGATCAAATAACAGCCCCATAAACTCGGATAAATCCTGCCGCGTTACGGGAACATTTTGAATAAAGACCGATCCCCTGCCCGACGTTTTAATGCTTCTGCGCGCGATAACGGTGTCTTCTTCACATTCAATATCGCGCGCTTTCAGCCATTCGTTAGCGTCGGCGTTATTTTTACTGACGGATATTACGGCTGATACTGCGGCTTCTTCGCATCCTGAGCGGATAACGTCAGTCTCCGCCTTCGCGCCCATTAAAAAACTTAAAGAGCCGACAATGATCGATTTTCCCGCTCCCGTTTCGCCTGTCAGAACGTTAAAGCCGCGGCGGAAAGAAAGCGTAATGGAATCAATAAGAGCGTAATTTCTAATAGAAAGCTCTTCAAGCATTCGCGTCCCCTGACCAGAAAAGTTTCGTTCTTAACGCCTGATAATAAATTGATCGCCCGTTAAATATCAATTCAGCGCCGAAAGACGCCTGCTTAATGTGAATTTTATCTTTACATTCAAGGGGGAACGTGTCCTGTCCGTCTACCATTAAAACAACGCCCGATCTTTGCTCCTCGGCTACGGTTATGGTAAGCGTTTTGCGCGCGGGAAGCACAAATGGCCTGTTTGAAAGGGTAAACGGGCAGATTGGGTTAAGTATCATCGCTTCCATTTCCGGGTCTAAAATCGGCCCGCCCGCCGACATGGAATAGGCGGTTGAGCCTGTGGGAGTCGCGACAATAAGCCCGTCGCACCTGTAAGAGACTAATTCCGCGCCTGTTATATGCGCGTTAAGTTTAATAAGTTTCGCTATCTCAGGGTAGGAAACAACCACGTCATTAAGGCAAAAGTAATTCTTTATTATTTTAGAATCTCGCTCCACGGAAATTTCAAGCATACATCTGCGGGTGGTGGCAATTTCGCCCTTTTCCCATTTTAAAAAAACGTCAAGCCAGTCTTTTTTATTTACTTCCGCGATAAAGCCAAGCGTTCCAAGATTGATCGGCATAATAGGCACTCCCAAAGGAGAGACGCTCCGCGCCGTGTACAGAACCGTCCCGTCTCCGCCAAGTGAAAAAGCTATGTCCCACTTGTCTTTAGGAAGGGGGGAGCCGTCTTCTGACAGGCTTTTAGATTTATCTTTAATGGAAAAAACAGTAACATCGGCCCTGAGTTTTTCTAATTCAGTTTTTATTTCATCTGCGGCTGATACCGTGTTTTTTTTGATGACATTTACAAATAGAATCGCCTTTTTACACATAAAAGCTCCTATGGAAGAGTCATAATAAGCCGCGACACCCTCTCCACATCCTGTGAACGCAGCCGCGGATACATCGGGAAAAGAACAGTCCGCATTACAAGAGAGTTGCTGACAGGACAGTCATCGCAATGAGCACAGCCCGCTATCGTATTTTCAAACGCGTTTTCAATTTCAATTTCTTTTTTTCTGGCGTAAGCGGTTACGTCTTTAAGCCCCGTTTCCAAAACAAGCGAAAACGCATAATTGCAGTATTCATTTTCATTGATTGGGATAAAACGCTTGTGCCTTGTCCGCAGACTCGCCTGAATAAACACTTGCGCGATTTCATGCCTTCTTGTAATATTGCGGTGCAGTTCTTTAAACTGGACAATGGCAAGCGCGGAATTAATGTCCGGCATAAAATACTCGTCAGCTAACCCGGCGAAATTGCGCAGTAACATTCCTTCTTTCCTGTTCATCGCAAAAAGCAAAGCGCCCCCGCCTGAGGTGAGCATATCCCTCTCTTCAAGACCCAGTATGCAGAATACTCCGCTAAACTTTACATTAGGCTCTTCTTTTTCAGATTTGCCTGTTGACGGGGACGGCGCCTCGTCCTGCCGAATGTCTTTTTTACTGATAGGTTTAAGCCAGCTTCCGTAACTTTGCGAAATATCTTCGATTACAGGAATGCCCAATTCGGCAATGGAAGCCGAGTCGGGAGTAAAACCAAGAGCGTGATGAAGAACAATGGCGCAAACCTCAAGCCCCTGCGGTTTCTTGGCGATTGTATTTTCGATTAGTTCCCTGCTTATGCACGGGAAGTCATAACTCACATCGCAGTACAGGGGCGTTATATTCAAATCCTGCAACACCTGCAAATAATACCGGGGAGAAAGCGCGGAAATTATCGCCGCTTTAGAAGCCGCCTGTCCGTCCACGGAACCATCATGCGTACTGCCCGAAGGGGCTAACGCTTTAAGAGCAGTAAACAAGGCGACAGCGGGGCTTCGCAGGGCGAGAGCGTAATCAAAATGAAGCTGTTCTTTCGCGGTTTGTATCAGCAGGCGGCTCCGCTCTCCCGGCCCGATCTTTTCCTCCACCATCGCCGTTAAAACAGAATCCATTTCTTTGCGTCTGATTGTAGGAGAATAAATTTCTATTTTCATGCGTTACCCGAAATCAAACCCACGCTAAGTTATTTTCTAAGTTCGGAAATTTTCTTAAGTTCTTTTGGATTGAAGAGGTCTCTTATGTCAAGAATAATTAAATATCCTTCTTCCTGATGAACAACACCCTGAATATACTCAGCGCCAATACCGGAAAACATCTGCGGCGGCGGCTGAATGTCATCTTTTTCTATTGTTACAACCCGTGAAATCCTGTCAATAATGATCCCTAATTTAATCCCGTCTATATCGACAATAACAAAGCCTGACAACAATTCATCTTCTTCGGAAACTGCCAATTTTTTTAAATGGAACCTCTTATGAAGACTGATAATTGGAATAATTTCACTTCTAAGGTTAAATATTCCCTCTACATAAATTGGCGCGTTGGGAATTGAACGGATTTCCTGCACGCGGACAATTTCTTTAACGTCCATTATATTAACACCGTATAGTTCTTCTCCTAGGTGGAAAGTAACTAATTGACTAGATTCCGACTTATTAATCTCTGCTTTTGTCGCCACTTGGAATATCCTCCATCTTTATTCTAATATATCATACATTTGTATTAATGATCAAGTAGAAATTTACTCTTTAACCCAAATCTGGCCAAATCCCAAAGAACCCAGCCTGACAGACGCGGAATGTACGTCGGCAGAAGAAATTTTAGAGGCAAAAACGCGATAAATCGCGCCAGAATACTCAATTTCCACATTAAAACCTGAATTTCTCAAGATAGCAGCAGCCTTATTTGCGGTTTCCTGCGATGAAAACGCGCCAATTTGCAATTTATAAAATTTTCCAGAATGCCTGTCAGGCAGACCCGGAATTATCAGTAAACTTTCAGGTTTAACAGGTTCCAGCCTTAACTGCCCAGCATCCTGCTTTTGTATCTGCGTTTGATTTTGAACAGCCTGTGATTGGTTGGCGGAAACTCTTAAATCTGAAGAAGGAGCCGCTTTTTTGGGGGCTGCGGAAGTAGGTTCATACATATCAGGATTTAACGGCCATATATCTCTTTTTGGTTTTTCTGTGGAAGGCAAATTTATCACAGGCTGATTCGGCTGAGGATTAGCGGCAGGAGAGCCTACCGGAGTTTGACTGCCGGATTGCGTGTTTTGAATTGCGGTATTTGCCGTAGCTTGCGCCTCTTTCTGAGCCGCAGTATTAGCCGCAGTTTGCGCTTCTTTCTGCGCCACAGCATTAGCCGCAACCTGCGCTTCTTTCTGCGCCGCAGCCGTCTTGGCAACCTCACGCCTTTCCCTGGCTTCTTTTGCCTCTTTAGCTTCTCTTGCCTCCCGCGCTTCCCTCGCCTCGCGGGCTTCTCTTGCCTCCCTTAATTCTCTTAATTCTCTTGCTTCACGAGCTTCCCTTGCCGTCCTTGCTTCCCTGATTTCACGTTCTTCCCTAATCTCCCGCGCTTCCCTTGCTTCACGAGCCTCTCTCGCCTCTCTTGCCTCCCGCGCTTCTCTTGCCTCAACGGTCATAACCATTAACCACGCAAGAAATTCAGGATCATTACTGTTATTCGCGCCTGAAAAAAGCGCACTTGCGGCAGTTGGATCGTTTACAAAAAAATCAGGATGGTAACTACCATCAGATTTGGCGTCTGGCGGGAGTTGACTGCCTGCCGCAGTTACGGTTTTCTTATCGTCTGTACCGATCTTTTCAGTGGCCTGCATGGAGGGATCCCTGACAACAGGTTCCTGAGCGGTTAAAGGTTTTTGTATTGTTGTCTGCGCGGCTGTTTGACCGGTTGTCTGCGTGGCAGTCTGACCAGTTGTCTGTGTAGCGGTTTGACCGGTTGTCTGCGTGGCAGTCTGACCAGTTGTCTGTGTAGCGGTTTGACCGGTTGTTTGCGCGGCGGTTTGACTTGTTGTCTGCGCGGCGGTTTGACTTGTTGTCTGCGCAGCAGTTTGACCTGTTGTTTGCGCTGTTGCATCAGATTGTCTTGTTTCCCTGGGAAGAAAAATAGGTTCCATCAGATCAACTATTGGCTCCTGTTGGCGCGGCGGCTGTGAAACAGGACGCGGCGGAGCGCTTACGGTAACAACTACCTGTTCTCCGTTTTTTAACTGTAAAGCGTTAGCTGCGGCCGCCGAAATGTCAATTATTCTATTTTGTGAAGCATCTATACGTTCGATAATAGTTATTTCAACTTCTTTGCCATTTTTAGGATTGGTAATTTTTACCTTTGAATTAAGGGGAAGGCTTGGATGCGCCCCTACAAGCCCCTGTTGAGTCATCTGCTGACTTGCAACACCGCGTACGGAATAATCCCCAAGACTCGTCTGAGCCGGAAGATGTGATACTATCGCCGCGAATAAAAAAGCAAAAAAAAGCCGTTTCATTGTGATAACTCTCCTGTTATTAAGCCCTCCACATATATTTTAAGGAATATTAAACTCTTTTGCAAGAAAATATGCCTTATTATATTCAATTTTCTTTTACTCCCTATGAAACATCAATAAAACTCTTCCATTGCCTCGCGGAATTCCCTTGCTTCTCGTTCTTCACGGGCAATCTGCGCGGCTCTCGCTTCACGTGCTTCCCTTGCTTCCCTTTCTTCTCTCGCCTCGCGAATTTCTCTTGCCTCACGTTCTTCGCGGGCAATCCGCAATTCCCGTATCTCGCGCGCTTCCCTTGCCTCGCGCATTTCACGTTCTTCTCTCGCCGCTCTTGCCTCACGCGCTTCTACAGACATTGCCATTAACCATGCCAAATACGCTCCGTTACTTTGTGATACAGATGCGGCTGGCGCAGATGCGGGCGCCGAAGCCGGTGCGGATGTGGGAGCCGGCGCATATGAGGGAACTGGCGCATATGAGGGAACTGGCGCGTACGAGGGAGCCGGTACAGGCATGGATGTGGATGCTTGCGCAGACACCGTTGGCGGATAAGCAGGGTTAGTGTTAATTACAATTATTCTATCACCGTTATTTGGTTCGCTTCTTGAATACATTGGAAGATAAGAAGGAGGATAAGTAGGAGGATAAGTAGGAGCGGCAGGAGATGGAACAGAAGGAGTAGCGATTGGAGTAGAATTTGTAACCACGACATTTATCCCAGGCAACTGGCTTGAGGTTACGGTAGTACCCGGCGCGGTGGTCGTTTGTACAGGATAAGATTGCGAAACAGCCGGCACGCTCCCCCCATCTGACGTTTGTCCCGCGCTAGTTTGACCATTTCTTTTATTTGTCGACGTAACTTGCGCCGTCGCCATGCTAACTACCGCCGCATTTACGGAAATTGTAACAATACCGTCTTTTTTTAATTCCAACGCTTTAAACGCCGCCGGCGAAAGATCGATGACCCGAGTAGGCGAATTGCTTATTCTGTTGACAATTTTTACGTCTACTTCCTTGCCATTAGCTTCATTTTTTACTTTTAAGACCGTATTTAACGGTAGTGAAGAATGTGCCGCGACAAGCCCGGCGTCCTTCATTTCCTGAGTGGCAACCCCTTTCTGAGAAAAATTTCCCAATCTTACCTGCGCCGAAAGCGGTAAAAACAGGGTAAAAATAAGAAAAAATGTAAAAAACAGCTTTTTCATCATGTTTTTTTTGTCCACTAACTTAATATTAAGGCATTAAAACGCGAATTTCAAGAAAATATCAATCTTTTTTTCACTATTCTTTTTGAATTTTACCACGAACCACACGAACCAAGAGGGATTAGAGTTTAACACTGATAAGCGAGTAAGGCGAAAGCATAAGATTTAAGGGTTCTTGTCCGTTATCTTATCGTGAAATTCAAGCTAATTCTTCTGACAACAACCCTTTTATCCTCCAGCTATCTATATATACGTATATTAGTAGTAAATCTCTCCGCTCTCTTGGTTCGCTCCTGTTCGTGTGGTTCGTGGTAAAAAAAAATTAAAAAATCTTCATTTTCAGTCAAGCAAAACCGCGAGTCCGCACCCATATAGGGTATGTCAATTATTTGAAATTAAACCTTGTTTCCGGGAGTAAACTATGCCGACAGAGAAAAGTAAAATAAACACGGAAGAAATCATTGATTTAGACTCAATGCGTATTTCGTGGCACCCCGCTTTTGTGGAAGCCCTGCAAATGGAACTTCAAGAGTATCAGGACGTTCTGGAATTCCATCCCGAATACCAGCTCACTTGTGAGCCTTTACGGATAGACTGCGTTGTCATAAAGAAGGCAAAAAATGTTGTTATTAAAAAGAACATCGCAGTCATATTCAGAGAATGGAATCTGCTTGAATACAAAAACCCGGGGGATTATGTTTCGGTAGCCGATTTCTACAAAGTTTACGGTTACGCTTGCCTTTACGCTTCGTTTAACAAAGTGCCCATAACTAGTCTGACAATATCTTTTGTTGAAAGCCGTTACCCCAAAAAACTGTTGAAACACCTGAAAAAGGAGCGGGGTTACGATATTGCGAAAACCGGTTTAGGAATATATACTGTAAGCGGGGATATAATGCCTATACAGGTAATTGACAGCAGCAGGCTTTCAGCGGAAGAAAACCTGTGGCTAAAAAGCCTTAGCGACAAACTTGGGTATGAGGAATTTTCGCGGGTAAGCGATGAAATAGAACGGCAAGGAAAAGCGGCGCGGTTAGGCGCGTATTTTTATGTAATATCCGAAGCAAATGAAAAGGCAATGAAGGAGGTAATAAAAAAAATGAAAAATAAATTTTATCAGGTGCTTGAAGAAACGGGCTTGGCCGCCGAATTGGAGGCCAGAGGCGAAGCGAGAGGCGAAGAACGAAAATCGTTAAGTATTGCGCAAAACATGATTAAATTGGGTTTTCCTATTGAAACCGTTATATCGGCTACACAGCTTGATCCTGAAAAGGTGAAAACTTTGTATCAACAGGCGTAATGCGCCAAAACAGTAATTCGCCAAAAGACTCTTCTCTTCTTTAGTGTCTTTTGTGTGAATTTCTTTCTTATTCTTTTTTTTCTTTTTTCTCTTCTTCCCCGTTCTTATAGTGAAATATTTTCAAAAATTTTTCATTTTCGATCAAGCAAAACCGCGAGTCCGCACCCATATAGGGGAAACACTTTTTAGGAGGTTCAATCTTGAGTGTGAACAAAAAATTTAAGAGCAGCGTTTTCTCCTTCATCTTCAGCAAGCCTGACGTTTTAAGAGAACTCTACTGCGCCCTGGAGGGGATAACCCTCAACCGCGATGTCCCTGTCGTCATCAATACCCTTGAAGACATTCTGTACATGGACACTTATAACGACATTTCCTTCGAAATCGGCGGAAAACTGGTAGTCTTAATAGAACACCAATCCAGCATAAACCCGAACATGGCACTGCGTCTGCTAATGTACATAGGCAGGGTTTATGAAAAAATCATCGATGATAGGAAAATCTATTCATCGGCACCGCTTTCAATACCAAAACCTGAGTTTTTCGTGCTTTATAACGGGGTAACCCCGTTCCCCGATGAAAAAATAGTAAGATTATCGGATTTATTCATAAGTACGGAAGGAACAGAGTTTTCAAAAGACAAGTTTCCCTCTATGGAACTGGAAGTAAGGGTAATTAACATAAACGAAGGAAAAAATGAAAAGATAGCGCGAAAGTGCCAAACCTTAGCCGAATACAGCGCGTTCATATCGAAGGTGAGGGAGTTTCTGAAAACGGGATTGCCCCTTAAAGAAGCGATGAAAAAGACAGTGCAATATTGCAAAAAACATGATATATTGAAAGAGTTAATGGAAAAACACGCCAAGGAGATAATGAGTATGCTTACAACTGAATGGAATTGGGATACCGCGAAAGAAGTTTGGCAAGAAGAAGCCCGCGAGGAAGGCCGTGAGGAAGGCCGTGAGGAAGGCCGCGAGGAAGGCCGCGAGGAAGGTCGTGAAGAAAGGGACGTAGAAATCCTTAAGTTTTTTGATCAGGGATTGTCAGTTGATGAAATAAAAGAGAGGTTGAGAAAAAAATGAGTTTCCTTACAACGGAATTGGATTTATTCGCTAAAAGACTCACACCAAGATCACAAAGGTACAAAGAACACAAAGCAATTAGCAATTAGCAATTAGCAATGTTGTTGTCCGAAGGCTGTGCGTAAACTTCACGCTAAGCTAACGGACAAAAACATGATATGTGCAAAAAGTTCGTGTGGTTCGTGGGAAAAATTCTTCCCTCCCCTTCCCTATTCATAAAAAAAACCTGACCGTCTGACCACTCTAGAGTGGTCAGATGGCCAGGCTTCGCGCTTTTTAAACGCTGCATTTAGCGCCGCCTCTGACCGTTTTTAAGTGGTCAGAGGCCGTTGCGTTCCCTAATTCTCAATAATAGTAAATTCATATTCTGCACTATAAGGCATACCACCCTTATATACCGTTAATGTAATAGTAAATTTCTTATCATCGGACAAAGCCAATACCCAGTCAAGATAATGAGAAGTATTTGGATTGATGTCAAGTTGAAGATTGTATTCATCTGCAGCCTCAGTAGTTAATTCATCATCAAGAATATTAACATACCATTCATATTTATCAAACTCTGGATCGTCATCAAATCCTACGTCTACGGTAAGAACCTTACTATTTGTGTCATAATTGCTATGATTATAAGGAGCATCTAAAGCTGGTTGATCTGAATATTTAAGCTCAAATTCGAAGAATTTTGGATCCGTAACAACTAAAGTTCCGGCGGATAGCCCGGTGTTAGCCGCCCAGTTACCTGTCGTATCATCTGCAGCCACATCAAATGTTACGGTAAATGTTCCTGCTGTATCAAAATCAAGATTAGAAGTATCATTAAATTCATAACCGTTATAATAAATAGTTATATTACCTTTTGACCTGCTGCCGGTTTTTGGTACTATTTCTACTTCAACAACCTTGCCTGTTGTCTGGGACAGCTTATTAATATCAAAATCGGCGGCTACAGGGGTACCTTTAGCAATGGTTAATGTGGCGGATAATGTTGCCGCATCCCAGCCTGTGGCAGCTGCCACATCAAAGGATGCAGTATAGGTTCCGGCATTTGAGGGTAAAGTAGCAGATGGCCCGTAATCTTGGTTAAGATTATTTTTACCTGAGTAAGAGACAGCCGATATTTGGCCTGGTGACGTACCCCCACTACCCCCACTTACGCCTACTGCGTCTAAAGTACCACCATACGTCTGGCTTAATTTGGTAACCGTGTAATCAGCGAGTAAGGGGACTTGATTCCATTTTGCGTACACTTGAATTGAATTTATTATTTTATCAGTGCCTACCGGCTTTGTTAAGCCAATGTCATAGTACCAGCCTTTGAAACTCCATCCTGCCGCCGTACCTGAATGTGTAGGATTATTGGTAATTGTACTGCCATGATTGATGTTGGAACTTGGAACACCTGCATTACTAACATCATTATAATTAAAAGTGACTGTATGAACAGTACTTCTTAACGTTGGCAGTGTATCTGTAATGTATTTAGTTTCAAGCCCAGACCAAATATGGACTATTTCACGTACATAAATAGATTGGTGGTCAGCTTTTTCCAGTGTAAGTACCATCATGTAATAACCGGGAGGAATTTGAGTAAGAATACCATCATTATTGGCGGTGAATATATCTGTGTCTTTTAAATCTAAAACAGTAACACCTGAACCGCCTGTTTCATCAAAATCATAAGCTGATCCTCCTACTTCTGTAAGACTTAAACTAGCAGTATCATAATAATCTAATAAATCATTATCATCATTATCAATCAGCCATGAAAATTTACCAGCACTAACAAAATCAGTCCACGTAGAGCTAATTGAAGCGCCAACAATCTCTTTTAATGTAATGTTTACCTCATCATTAGTCCCCGATATGGTTATTAGATTACTATTAGCGCTATCATCAGTTTCTCCCCATGCAAGATAATCTTCAGAGCCATCATTAGCACTACACGCAAAAACTGTAAAACTAAACTTACCAGGAGTTAACAACAGATCGGTTGCAAAGGCATCATAGGTAATATAAGTATAAGGAGTAACACTTGGTTTAGAAGCAATAGGACTAGAAGTAGGAACAGACACATAATCACTTCCAGTTTGACTATAGATAAATAAAACGAAGTAAGGAAAATCACTTGGATCAGCATATTCGTCTGTATCAGGCAAAAGCGTCCTTGCGTTTGATTGCTTGTTCCCTAAATTAATCCTAACCCTTACTTTTCCGTCAGGCGCGGGCTGTTTCTGCACGTTATTAAGATTTTGCTCTTCCAACGGCAGGACATTACAACCAATAAATAACGCTGTAACCAGCGCAGCCGCTAATACGGCAATTATTGTTTTTTTTGTTTTCATTCATTTCTCCTCTTTCTTAAAATTTTAAAAACTTGTAACACAAGTAATTATACTACATTTTTTATAAAATACAATACATTTCCTTATATCAATCCATAAAAACCTCCAAAACGGCATTTTTTGCCAATATTAACCTGCTAGTGATTAGTAGGTTCAAATTTAAATTTTGCGCTATATTTATCATTTATAAATAACGTAATAGTAAATTCCCCCGGCACAGACCAACCAAGATCAGTCTTATCATTAAGTAAAAGATTTAACTCATAAGGATTAGCCGTAGTTAATGGAGTACTATTAAAATCATTATACCACACAAAAGGACCACTATAATCAGAATGATTGTTTAAAATTACCTTTATATTAATAACTCCGGTATCTGAGCTATAAGAGCTGCCATTATCAATAATTTTCGGCGCAGTCGGCAGATCTGACCAAACAAGAGTGACATTGAATAAATACTCACTTTTAATGATCAGGTTCCCAGCGCTTAAACCGATTGCCTGGTTATAGTATGGACCTTCATTCACGTCAAAGGTTACAGCGTAGGTTCCGATATTGCTGGGCGCGGTAGTACTGCCGTTGTATTTTATGGCGGTTACGCTTCCCATTCCCACTTTACCGGGTTTTACCGATACGATTACTGCTTTAGGACTGCCGTCATAGATAAACGTACCTGTTCCGCTGATGTTAAAATCATAGGGGGTTGGGGTCAATTTGTTGATGTTCAGCGTTCCGGCTTCCAGTCCGGTTGCCGCGTTCCAATTTGGAAGATCCGCCGCCACGTCAAAGGTTACAGTGTAGTTTCCGATAGCGCTAGGCGCGGTAGAACTGTCGTTATATTTAACGCTAACTAGTCCCGGTGATCTGATTCCGTCGGCTTTTGCTGTTATAGTTACGGATTTGGCACTGCCGTCGTAGTCAACTGGTCCTATTCCGTCGATGTTATAATCGGCTAAAACCGGTGTAGCTTTATCAATGGTCAGCGTTTATGCTTCCAGCCCGGTTACCGCCTTCCAGTTTGGAGCATCAGCCGCCACGTCAAAGGTTACGGTATAGGTTCCGGCGCTAGTCGGTTTGGTAGTAATGGTGTTGTATTTAATGGTTATTATTCCCTGCGATTTGCTGTCGTCCTTAGGCTCAATGGTTACTTCTTGAGGGCTGCCGTTATAGGTAACTGTTCCGATTCCGGTAATGGTAAAATCATCGGCGGCAGGAATACCCTCTTCTATAATAAGTGTTCCAGCTGGCAGTCCGAGTGCCTCTTCCCAGCCTACCGCTTCCGCCACATCAAAAGTTACGGTATAGGTGCCAACGTCGGTAGGCGCGTCTGTGCTGTCATAGGATGTACCATTTGTCCCTGCGTAATATACGGTTATTTCTCCCTGCGACTTGCTGTCGTCCAAAGGCGTAACGGTTACGGCTTTAGGGGTGCCGTCATAGTAAACTATCCCGTTTCCACTGATGTCAAAATCGGAGGCGGTTGGAGTTTGTTTTAATTCAACTGTTACAACGGTAAAATTTGTTACTTCTTGTTGAGAAGCAAGAAGCGTGTTCTTGTATTCGACAAAAACATAATTACTTAACGGAGTATCGACGGAAAGCTCGATTATACTCCTGCCTTGAAGGTCAATGCTTCCAATCTTAGCTTGCCCTCGGTATTGATAAACGCCAATAGGCTTGCCAAAGTCCGTAGTATAATTGTTTAGATTTATTAAATTTGCATTTGATGAAATGTTAGCGTTACCTTTATAATGGGCGGATGTACGCGAATTATCCCATGATTCTGATGCTATCTTCATTACTTCGTATATTTGATCAGGTTTAATTTCATAGGCAAGATCAAGGTAGTAATTGCCGGCTCCTGTAATTTTTACCGTTAATTTTGTTATTTCATCATCTTCTGATTTATCCGCTTCATCAACCGAACCGCCATAAGCAAAATATTCATAAGTACCGTCGGGATCAAACGATTGGGCTAATTTTACTTTGTACCAATAATTATTTTTAAGAGCATTATTATCTGGAAGCTTTTCAATCTTGTCGCCTGTCAGTTGGCCAATTTTGCTTAAATCACCATTTAATTTGCCGTCACTTTGCAGAAAAAGATTTCTTACAAAGATTTTTTCCTTATCATACTCCTCTACTCTGTAATATTTGCCCGGCGTAAGACCGGAGATTTTACCCATTTCAACTCTTAAACTGGCATAATCATCTGAATCC
>NZ_BDHF01000047.1:0-19201 GCF_054786115.1 Treponema sp. R80B11-R83G3
ACCGGAATATTGCGCTCCCTGTCCGGGAAACAAATATACAACATTTTTTTTGTTCATACTATCCTCTACCAAACTATAATATTTCCGCCGTAGGTAAGGCCGCCGCCCAAAAAGGTCAGCAATGAAGAATTAACTACTCGGGTCAATACGACTGACGAATGGATCAGATCACATACGGGAATTGGCAATCGCCATATCGCGGATGAGTCTGTCGCGTGCAGTGATTTGGCGGTGGAAGCGGCAATAAACGCACTTGCAATGTCTGCTGGTTACACAGGCGATGATCCTGCGGAAAGGGACAAGGCGGCGGCAGAGGCGGCGGCATCTATCGATGTAATTGTTCTGGCTACAGTTTCGGCGGATTATTTTGGAACCCCGTCCACGGCCTGTATTGTACAGGATAGGATTGGCGCAAAAAAAGCGGCGGCTATGGACATTACCGCAGGCTGTACCGGCTTTGTTTACGGGCTTGAGACTGCAGTAGGGCTTTTGAGCATCAACTCTGAACGTAAAAGGGCGCTTTTAATCGGCTCCGAAGTTTTAACCAGAATGCTTGATTGGACTGAGAGGAAAATCTGTGTTTTATTCGGCGATGGCGCCGGGGCTGTTGTGATAGAAAAAACCGCAGCAGATCCATTGGTTTCCAACCGAGGCGTTTTACAGTCAATTTTACGCGCGGACGGTTCAGGCAGTGAAAGCCTTCTTATGCGAAGAGGCGGAACGCGAAATCCTTTTAAAAAAGGAGAAACTATTGATCTGCCAATCCACGTAGAGATGAACGGGCAGGAAGTGTATAATTTTGCCGTTGGGGCAATAGCCGAAACAATAGAAGAACTTATGAAAGCGGGAAATATCGGCATTGATGATATCGCATGGATTGTTCCTCATCAGGCTAACGCGCGGATTATTCAAGCCGCCAGAAGAAGACTGCATATTCCGGCGGAAAAATTTTATTTAAATATTGAAGAATACGCCAATACTTCATCAGCGTCAATTCCAATCGCGTTAGACGAAATGAACAGGAGCGGCAAGTTAAAGAAAGGGGATTTAATTCTCACGATAGGATTTGGCGGCGGCCTTACCTACGGCGGAAATATTATAGTTTGGTAGAGGATAGTATGAACAAAAAAAATGTTGTATATTTGTTTCCCGGACAGGGAGCGCAATATTCCGGTATGGCGATTGATTTGCTTGAATCTGACGCTGTAAAATCACTTTTTAATACGGCATCCGAAGTTTTTGGAAAAGACGTAAAAGAACTTCTTCAGGCCGATGCCGACACTTTAAAGCGCACGGACGTTTCACAGCCCGCGATAACAGTCGCTAATCTGGCGGCGGCGGAATTTCTTAAAAGCAAGGGGTTTAGTCCCGCCGCCTGCGCCGGTTTCAGTCTTGGCGAATATTCAGCGCTTGTGTGCGCGGGTGTAATCAGCGCGGCTGACTGTTTCCGCCTTATCAAAGCAAGAGGAGAGGCAATGCAGAAAACTTGCGACCGTCTGCGCGAATTAAACGGCGGCGACGCGACGGTGGTTCCGGGTATGGCGGCTGTAGTCGGCCTTGCTCCTTCTCAGATTGAAGAATTAATCGCAAAGTGGAGCAATGAAGGATTAAAAGATTTGTATGCCGCCAACATCAATTCGCCAAAACAGTTGGCGGTGAGCGGAACAGCCGCCGCGTTAGCTGAAGCGGAAACCCGTTTTAAAACTGCGGGCGCAAAGCGCGTTATCCGTTTACAGGTAGCTGGTCCTTTTCATTCGCCGCTTATGGCTGACGCTACGGAAGCTTTCCGCCCGGTGTTGGAAGCAATCACATTCCGCGACCCTGTAACGGCTGTTTTTTCCAATGTTACGGGAAAGAAAATTAATTCGGGCGATGAAGCGAAAAAACTCGCTTTACTTCAGATAACAAACCCTGTTCGCTGGGTAGAAGAAGAATCTGCTATCGCCGCCGCCGGATACGAAGCCTGTCTTGAAGTTGGCCCCGGCAAAGTGTTGCAGGGTCTATGGAAAGATTCAGCGCCCGCCGATGGCGGCGGAATTCCCGTATTTGCCGCCGGAACCGCGGAAGATATATCGAAATTATAAAAATTTTTGATAAGATATATTAATATTTATTAAGGAGGACTATTTTGGAACTTAACGGAAAAAAAGCATTAATAACAGGCGCGGGGCGCGGAATAGGAAAAACTATCGCAGACCTTTTTCTCGCATCCGGCGCGGAAGTTTGGGGGCTTGATATAAAAGAGCCTGATGATTTAAACGCGCGTGTTGAAAAAGCAGAAGGAAAACTCCACTGGGTCAGTGCCGATTTAAGCAAGTTAGGCGAAGTAGACGGCGTTATTGAAAACGTGATAAAACAATCGGGCGGTTTTGACATACTTGTAAACAACGCCGGTATTACAAAAGACAATCTTTCATTTAGAATGTCTGTCGAGGAGTGGCAAAAGGTAATTGACATAAATATGTCTGCGGCGTTTTTTGTCGCCCGCACTGTGGCAAGAGACATGATTCGCAAACGCGCAGGCTCAATTATTAATATGTCTAGCGTTATCGGCATACACGGCAATGGCGGGCAGGCGAATTATTCCGCAAGTAAAGCGGGTTTAATCGGCATAACAAAAAGTTTGGCTAACGAAGTGGCAAGCCGAGGGGTGCGGGTGAACGCGATAGCGCCCGGTTTTATCGAGACGGATATGACCGCTGTTTTGCCTGAAGAAGCCAGAAAAAAAATGTTGGAAGCGGTTCCTTTGAAGCGTCCGGGAAAGCCGGAAGATGTCGCAAATGCGGTGTTTTTCTTTGCTTCCGATATTTCATCATATATTACAGGGCAGGTCCTGCCCGTAGACGGCGGAATGTTTTTTTAGGAGAAAAAAGTGAAGAAAAAAGTTGTAGTAACGGGAATGGGAATTATTTCGCCCATTGGAAATAATGTTGAAGATTTTTGCGCGGCGTTGAAAGCCGGAAAAAGCGGCATTGGGAAAATTACCCTTTTTGACACCACCGGGTTTGACGTAACGATAGCCGGTGAAGTAAAAGATTTTGATCCAACCCAGTGGATGGATAAAAAAGAAGCGCGAAAAATGTGCCGCTTTACGCAATTTGCCACGGCGGCTACGGCGCAGGCTTTAATTCATGCGGGATTAATGGGCGATGTCAACGCGGAGGGCAAACGCCCCGTAAAAAGCAACGCTGAAAGAACAGGAATTGTAATTGGCAATGGTATCGGCGGATTTGAAGTTGTTTCAGAATCAATGAAAAAATTGTTTTACGACGGCCCCAAGCGGATGCTGCCCCTAACCGTCCCCATGATGATTCCCAATGAAGCCGCAGGAAACATCTCCATGATGTATGGCACAAAGGGCCCCGCCTATACTCAGGTTACGGCATGCGCCTCAGGAACAGACGCTTTAGGGCAAGCCCTCGACTTAATCCGCGCAGGACGCTGTGATGTGATCATTGCTGGCGGTACTGAAGCTACTATCATCCCATTTGCTGTCGGCGGCTTTCAAATGCTCAAAGCGCTTTCTACCAAGAGGTGTAACGAGCCTGAAAAAGCGTCCCGTCCCTTTGACGCGGATAGAGACGGCTTTGTAATGGGAGAGGGAGCTGGCATATTGATTCTGGAGAGCGAAGAACACGCAAAAGCGAGAGGAGCGAAAATTATCGCGGAATTGGCGGGATACGGGGCGACAGCCGACGCGTATCACATAACATCTCCTGATCCGGAGGGAAACGGCGGCGCAAACGCGATAAAAATGGCCCTTGCCGACGCTGAACTTAAACCCGAAGATATTCAATATTACAACGCGCACGGCACGTCAACGGAAATTAACGATCCAACGGAAACCAAAATGATAAAAATGGCCTTTGGCGATCATGCCCGTAAGATGAAAGTTTCCAGTACCAAGAGTATGCACGGTCATTGTATCGCCGCCGCCGGTGGAGTCGAAGCCATTGCCTGTATTCTTGCGATGCGCGATGGTTTTTTCCCGCCTACGATAAATCTTGACAACCCCGCTCCTGAGTGTGATTTGGACTATGTGCCAAATAAGGCGCAGTACGGCGAAATAAACGCAGCCGCTTCCGGTTCGCTTGGTTTTGGCGGACACAACGGCGTTGTAGTATTTAAAAAATACAACGGTTAGTAATTAAGGAGTCAAAAATGAACGAGATAGAAAAACTTCTGCCGCACCGCGCTCCGTTTCTCTTTGTTGACGAAATTGTCGAAGCTACAGAGGAGAAAATTATCGCAAAGCGCAAATTTACAGAGAGCGAGTATTTTTTTAAAGGCCATTTCCCTGAGTACCCGGTTGTGCCGGGAGTGATTCTTGTTGAAACAATGGCGCAATCCGGCGGCGCAGGTTTAAGAAAAATTGGCAAGTTGGGAGACGACGCTTTGTTCTTCTTTGCAAGCGTTGATAAAGTAAAATTCCGCCGCCAGGTTCGTCCCGGCGATGAAGTCCGCAGTGAGGTAGTGAATCTTCGGGTTTCACCTAACATGATTAAACAGCAGGGTAAAGCTTATGTTGGCGATGAGCTTGCTGCGGAAGCTGAGTGGATGTGCCTGGTGGGAAAAAAATAGCGGATTTGTTCGGAAACTCAGTTGGTTTCTGCGGAATAAAGTTCGAAATAAGTATGTCGTGACGTGAAATAGGAGTAAGTAAATGCAAATAAAACCAATGATTAGAAGCAATATCTGCTTGAATGCCCATCCTGCGGGATGCGCGGCGGGAGTACTAAAACAAATTGAATACGCAAAAAAACATTTATCCCCAGCGGAAGGCACGCCAAAACTTGTTTTGGTTGTCGGCTGTTCTAACGGTTACGGTCTAGCCAGCCGAATATGCGCCGGTTTTGGATACAAAGCCGTAACAATCGGCGTCTCCCTTGAGAATGAACCTTCGGAAAAACGGACAGGCACGTCCGGCTTTTACAATAATCAAACTTTTGACAAAGAAGCGGCAAAGGCAGGACTTGTTTCAATCTCTTTAAACGGCGACGCTTTTTCCGATGAAGTAAAATCTAAAACAGCCGAGGCGGTCAGAAATGCCGCTTCAAAGGTCGGCATACCGGCAAAGATCGATTTATTTGTTTATTCGCTGGCTTCTCCGGTAAGAACGGATCCCAAGACGGGTGTTATGTACAAATCGGTAATTAAACCGATTGGCAAAGCCTTTTCAGGAAAGACTGTCAACATGATGAATGGAACATTCAGTACGGCAGAAGCGGAGCCTGCAAACGAGGAAGAAATTTCCAACACAGTAAAAGTTATGGGCGGCGAAGACTGGGAGTTGTGGATGGACGCGCTTGATAAAGAGGGGCTTCTTTCGCCTAACACCCGCACTGTCGCTTACACTTACATAGGCCCTGAATTGTCGTGGGCTATTTACAAAAACGGAACCATCGGCAAAGCGAAAGAAGACCTTGAACGCGCCTGCAGAGAAATAAACAAAAAGTTTAAAGAACAGAAAAAAATTGACGGCGCGTGGGTTTCCGTAAACAAAGCCGTTGTTACCCGCGCAAGCGCCGTAATACCGATTATCCCTTTTTATGTTTCATGCCTTTTTAAAGTTATGAAAGACATGGGTCTTCACGAAGGCTGTATAGAGCAAATAACCCGTCTTTATCGCGATTTTCTTTATTCACCTAACGCTGTAAACGACGCAAATTCAGTCCCCGTAGACAGTGAAAACCGTATCCGTATTGACGATTGGGAAATGCGCGAAGATGTGCAAAAGGCCGTTACGCAAAAAATGGCTGTTGTAACGCCCGAAAACGTGTTTACGGAAACTGACATAAACGGATTTAAACACGCTTTTTTGGAAGTTCACGGGTTTGACGTTGAAGGCGTTGATTACGATGCGGAGATTTAGTTATACGTACACAATGTATGCCCAAGAATTTATTCAGTACAGTCAGGGCAGGCTGCGCATGGCAAAAACTCTGGGAGAACCCGACTCGCACTGGCGGCCACCTAAAGGCGGCCTTGCTTTTATTGGGGACTGCGGCATTTATTGGTGCTCTCAGCGGGCGGCATCATTGATCTACACGGCTACGCCGTGCGTTTATTTGGCTGTGCCTACGAGCCTTTTCAGCGACTGAACAGCGGTGGGTAGAAAGCTTTATCGTGGGTTTGTCGCTGAACTTTTATTCTCTGAATTTTCTTTGTTTTGTTCCAAAGTCTCTCCGGCGGGGAACGCCCGAAAGATGTTTTTACATCGCACGCAGCCTGCCCGCCTGTACTCAAGAGGTTTATTCGGCATACATCTTCTTGCGGTAATAAGTATTTTATCAGTGTGATCAGCCCACATATATGGTGTACAATACAAGGCAGGGTACGCTATAAAAAAGTTGTAACAGGTACCTTTGCGTTTACCTACATTAATTCATTTATAGATTCATTTTTAAATATTTTTATCCAATTTCTTTTACCATACATAAATCTGATTAAGTATACATATTTTTTATCCTTGTTATCAGGTTCTTTTACTTTATAGAATAATAAATAATTATTTACTTTTTTTGATCTTAAACCTAAATATGCCAAATATTTATCTTGAACTAACGGTCTTGAATACGGATTATTTTTAATATTTTCTATTTGTTCCAATAACTCCTTTTTTAAATTATCAGCAGCCATTGGAGCTTCCAGAGTTTCTTTTATATAATTATGAGCTTTATCAATATCCTCTTTAATTATTTTTGAGAATTCTGCCCTATACAATTATTGATCCTTATAAGTTTTTTATATGTTTAAGCATTTCTTCTTCAGAGATTGTTTCTCCATTTTCTATCTGATTCAAACCAACTTCAATTGCCTGATACAGTTCAAGCCTGCCCATTAATTCCTCGTATGTTTCAATACTCATTACAGCCAGATCGCCCTGACCATTTTTGGTAATAAATATTGGTTCTCTGAAATTATGGCAAAATTCCGATATTTCGCTATAATTATTCCGTAAATCAGCGCTTTTCCGTATTGCCGGCATTAGTTTTACCCTCATTTTAAGCCGCATGAGCGGCGATTTAATCGAAGTCTCCGCTATGCGGAGACAAAACCTCCAAATGTTTATCTGATAAAATATATCATTATTTTGATATGTAGTCAAGTCTGTTTAACTCTCCATATAATACCCCATAGGGTGACGGTTATGTTAGGAAAAGTATTGAAAAGAGAATCTTAGAAATGTTTAAAAACATCAGTTACCGCTACATTTATCTTTTGGGTGATGTCCTCAGAAAGTTGACTCATTATCTCTTTACTGTTTGAAGGCACTAAATCACCCTTAAAAAGTTTAAAGAACAGAAAAAAATCGGCGGCGCATGGGTTTCCGTAAATAAAGCCGTTGTTACCCGCGCGAGCGCCGTAATACCGATTATCCCTTTTTATGTTTCATGCCTTTTCAAAGTAATGAAAGACATGGGTCTCCACGAAGGCTGTATAGAACAAATTACCCGTCTTTTCCGCGATTTCCTTTATTCACCTAACGCCATAAACGACGCAAATTCAGTCCCCGTAGACAGTGAAAACCGCATCCGTATTGATGATTGGGAAATGCGTGAAGACGTGCAAAAAGCCGTTACGCAAAAAATGGCGTCTGTAACGCCCGAAAACGTTTTTACGGAAACTGACATAAACGGATTTAAGCACGATTTTCTGGAAGTTCATGGGTTTGATGTTGAAGGCGTTGATTACGAGGCGGAAATTTAGTTACACGAAATACTTCTTGCTATAGGCTTTTTCCCTCTCCTCTACACGATGTATGCCCAAAGTAATTAATAGCGAAAAATATTATCACTCTATATAAAAGCCGAACATACGCAAAGCCCTTCCGGTGATTAGTGGCGTGACATTATTCGACGCACGTTTTGACGTGGCATGGTAGGCGATCCACGCCAAGATCACCGGCAGAGCTTTGCGTATGCCCGGCTTTTACCTAGCGAGGAATTTTTTTTAGTATTTTTGGTTTGGGCATACATCTTCTAGCGGTAATTAAGCATTTTAACAGCGAGATCTATTAGTAATGAGCAATGAGCAATTAACAATAGTCACCATCGATAGTGTATAAATGTCGCATAACGACACTAGGGAAAAGTGGTAACAGATACCATTGCATTTACATTTATTCCGTTACAAGCTGGACAAATTTTCATGAATAATTACTCCTTTTTATTTTTCTTCTCTTAATCTTTCATATGTTCCAGCCACAATTATTAAAATCAATAGGACACTAAAGACAACAATTTTTAACGGATTGTTATTAACAAAAATACATAACAATAACATTATTATTGAAAATAACAATGATGTTATATCCAAGAGATGTGAATTTATATTCACGGAATGTTGCGTCTTATTATCAATATTTAAAGATTCTACAAGCAGTGAAATTATTTGAAGTAATAAAGCAATACCAAAGCCTGTTATGATTACATATGCACCGTATTGTAAATCAAGTTCATTCTTGCTCAATAGATCAATGCCAGAAACTATACTAACAAGTAAAATTACCCAATCGATAATCACAGATACATTTTTTTTCATAAGCAATAATGCACCAATTAAGATACCTGCAATTGCAAGGATAAATAATCCTATTATTAAAGCGGGAACTGGAGCATCAACATATTCAATAAGTTGAAATGCATTCTGATTGCAAGCAACAGGCATAAAAAATCCAATTGCTGCCAATAAAAAACCAAATTTCCCAATTGTCCTAATCTTCATAAAAACCTCCTTAATATTAAGTCAACTATACAGTCAACTTTATTTTCAATATATTATCAAAATAATATTTGTTAAGCATTTTCAAAATAAATTAATAAAAACATTTGGGCGTGTTGCGTTTAACAAACAATAGATGTATTCCCGTCATTTTCATACAAACATTCATTATTTCCTCCGAAGAATAAAAAAGCAATGCAAGAAATTGAATCTTACAGAATACTAATATCATGGCAATACCATGAATATATAATAATACTAAAACCTGTTTATAAATTTGTCAAGGTAATAGCAAGATATTCTTCTTAGGGTAAAGGAATGGGTATGTTATGGAAGAGACAGATTTGCGAAAATTGTTAAGTTTTAATATCAAGAAGTATCGTAATTTGAAAGGGTGGTCGCAAGAAAGATTAGCGGAAAAAATGGATATTTCTACCAATTATTTGTCGGATATTGAAACAGGGAAGGGATGGGTATCGCCTTTTTCTTTGGTAAAAATGGCAAATGCCCTTGAAATCGAGGTTTTTGAACTCTTTAAACCTGAAGAAAAAACGCCAAAAGATATATCAAAAATAGTAAATAGATATTTAAATGACTTTTCAACATCCTTAAAAATATCTTTTGATAAATCCCTTTTAGATTCTATAAAAAAAATACGAAAAAATTTATAATTTACTCTTGGCTCTTAAACATATCTTATTATAAAAACCGAAGATATTAATCAGTAAAATGCGAATGTTCATGTGGTTAGCGGTAAAATTCTCTTAAAAAAAGTAAAAAAAATTCATTTTCAGTCAAGCAAAACAAGAGGTACGCACCCATATAGAGTATGTAGTTTTTAGGCCGTTTTTAACGGCAACTGTCTTGGGACGGTCAACTACAAATCTTTATAAGGAGTTTACTTATGGTAACAAACAATGAAAAGCCTGTTCAAAATGAATGGGAGTCCTTCCTATTCGGGAACGGCATGAGCGTTCTGGACATACGCTATGATGTGGTATTCAAAGCCGTATTTACCAGAGATACCGCAAAATCAAGAGCGGCGCTATCAGACCTGATTTCTTCGCTTATAGGACGCACTATCAAAGTGGAGACAATTATCGCCAATGAGCCGCCTGTTGACGATCTGCGGCAGCGGTATCTGCGCTTCGATGTCGATTGCAGAACAGAAAAAGGGGAACCTATTAATGTTGAAATGTCGTTTAATCCTAACGCAAGCGAACAGGTACGACTTGAGTACCATGTAGCAAGGTTATTTGTGGGGCAAGATATTCATGGAAAAGATAAAGATTATAACGATTTAAAAGGTAGCGTACGGTTGTTTGCACCGCTTTTCTATAGTGCCGTTATGCGACATTTATGCGCTATTAATGGTATCTATTGCTAATTGTTAATTGCTCATTGCTTATTACCGCTAGAAGATGTATGCCAAATAAAATCCTTGAGTACAGGCGGGGCAGGGCTGCGGGTGGCAAAAACATCTTCTGTGGGTTCCCTGCCGGAGAGACTTTGGAATAAAACAAAGAAAATTCAGAGAATAAAAGTCCCTGACCACTTAAATGCGATAAAGAAGTAGTTTTTGTACATTAAGAAAAAAGTAATAAAGGAATTAAGTATTTATAAATTTATCGTAATTTCGCATTTAGGTGGTCAGGGAAAGGCTCGTAGGCAGATTCTCCCAGAGTTTTTGCCACCCGCAGCCCTGCCCTGACTGTACTAAATAAATTCTTTGGGCATACATCGTGTAACATATTGTAACTGTACATCAGAACGTTAAATCTTCACTTCCTTAATCTTTCCCTGCAAACCAATCTCAAAAAATTTTACATTTAACGGTTTATCGGGCGGACATTCAATAATTGCGAATGTTGCGCCAATTTTGCTTCGTGGTCGTCCGACGCTTCCAGGGTTGATAAACGTAATGCCATTCATTATTTTAAAATAGGGAACATGGGTGTGGCCGTATAACGCGATGTCCGCTCCCGCGTTTCTTGCAGCATTTATAAGAAAATTATACCCGCTGTATAAATTGTACCGGTGTCCGTGGCACATGAAAAAATGATGTTCCGCAAAATCAAAAGTTAAAGTTTCCGGTATATAAATCCCATAATCATTATTTCCCATGACAAGTTTCCAATCAGTATAAAAGCCTGTCTCGTCCGCCGCGTATTGCAAGTCTGAAATACCATCGCCAAGGAATGCCGCCGCAAGAATAGTATCATTTGGCGGAATGTGATCTTTTGCCCAGTTAAAGACCGCTTTAAGAGCCCTGACATTACCATGTGAATCTGAAAACACAAGGAGTTTTTTATTGTCCATAACTCAAAAATCAGGCGCCTCTTGAATTGCGTCTGGAACTGACAAAGCGGGAAAAGTCGTTGATGTTTTTTACTGTTATGCGATCTGCAAATATTTCTACACGCCGCTGGTTTACAAAATGACCAAGAATATCCCTCGCTTCGTTGACGCTCATTCCCGCCCAGTGCGCTACTCCTTCAACAGTGGTTTTAAATTCACGCCGTTCGCTGGTTTTATCAATATCAGGCTGGGTTTCATCAAGCATAAGAAATACGTCCGCTATTTTTACCTGCGGCTCAGGAAGCGTAAGGATCATAAATCGCCGTTTGGAATCGTATATGCGTTTGCAGAACATTTTTAAAAGTTTCAACGCTATCTGCGGATTTCCAAGGAGCAGAATTTCAAAATTTTGCGAATTAAATTCCAACACTTTTACTTCATCAATTGCGATGGCAGTCGCAGAACGGGGAGAGTTTTCCAAAATTGCCATTTCACCAAACATTTCGGAGGGCTGTAAAATATCCAATGTCCGTTCAATGTCTCCGACAAGTTTAACAAGTTGTACTCTGCCCGATTGAATTAAATAAAAAGTATCACCAATTTCAAACTCGGAAAAAATTATTTCTCCCTGATGAAAAGTGCGTGAAAAACGGCCAAACGCGGCCAAATCCATAGCCATTTTACGCCCCCAAGGCGCTTAGCGCCTTTCTTGTTTTTTCGATGGTGGAGTCGTCTCCGCCCATTGAAATAATCTTTTTATAGAACGCTATCGCCTGATCTTTTCTGCCGGATTTTTCGTTACATTGACCCATAATAAACATGGTTTCCAATAACTCAGGATGCTTTGGAAATTTTGTCAGCATACCGGTATAATACTTCAGACTTTCTTCAAACTTATTCATAAGGAACATACAACGCCCGATTTCGAAAGACGCTTTTGCGGCTAATTCAGGATTGGCATTACTGTCCACTATTGCTTTAAAAGACATGAACGCTTCCTGATACTTCCCCTGCGAAACAAGACCGACAGCGTCATAATACGCTTTGTTTGGTTTTTCAGGACTTTTCTGTGATACCGGCGCAGACGGCGCTCCAGAAGCGGCATTACTAATGGAAACGCCCGGCCCCTTGCCGTCACCGTAACGGGTCAGAGCATTTTCCGCTATTTCCATATTTTTAGCCGCTTGAATCGCATTTTTCCCGGAAGGATAAAATGTCAAATAACGGCTGAATACGTGTTTTGCGTGGGAAAAGCGTTTGTTTTTTAAATAAAATTCGCCAATATTATAAAGACCGTCAGCAGGAGGTTGTTCTTCCTTTGCCATAACTTTGGAAACCTGTTTATGAACGCGCCTCATTTGATTTGAAAAAACTTTTAACATTTTCATTATTATTCTGGAATTAGCCATCGCAACCGCTTCAAATTCGGGAACTGTAAATATCATTACGTTGGTATCTGAAAGAGCGACTGCATTTTCTTCACGCGCATAGCGTCCCAATGCTGATTTTACACCGAAGAACTCTCCGGGTTGCACAGGGTCTCTTACATCTGCTCCGGTATCAATGTCCTGATAGACAAGGCTTACTTTTCCAGACTGCAAGATGTATATCTTGTCAGCAGGATCGCCTTTAAAGTAAATAAGAGAACCTGAACGATATTGCGCTGGTTTTGGCATTACGCTCCTTCCTGTGCCGGCTCAAACGGCAGGTAATCAAGAATCTTTTTAAAACCGATTTTCTTTCTTACTTCGTTGTAAAGCCCCGCCGGGTCGCCCTTTACAAACATCTCTCTATTTCCCACTTTTATTTGCGTATAATCTGAAGGCAGTTTTCCGTTAAAAATATCCAGAAAACGCATCTCGCCGTATATCGGTTTTCCCGCAAGCGCGAGCAATTCTATGTCTTTCATGCCGGCGTTGACAAAGTTTTCATACGGATCGCTGTTTTTCCCTTTCAGTACGATAATGTCACCTAACAAACCTTCTTCCAAAGCGCCTACTCTGTCCTGCATTCTGAAAGCTTTCGCCGCGTTAATTGTTACCATCTCGAAGATTTTTTTTGCCGGAAGATCTTCGCCATAAAGCTTTTGATACAATTCCCTGTCGTATTTCATTTCCGCAAGAATGTTTGCGGAGCCGGAAGCCGATGAATCCGTTCCGATTGTAAGATTAACTCCCGCTTTGATCATTTTTCGCACTTTTGCAGTCACATTAAACATGAACATATTGGAAAATCCGCACCAAGAAACGCTTGCCCCGGCTTTTGCGGTCTTTTTTATATCTTCATCGCTAAAAGCAATACAGTGAACAAACAGGCAATAGTCATCAAGCACATTTAGTTTTTCCAGTTTTTCAATGCTGTGCATGGCTTCATTGTCAAAACCTTCGCTAAGGTGGGTAATAAAGGGCCAGTTATTTTGTTTCGCCTTTTTATGTTCAATTTCTATGCCCTCGCCCCATTTTAAATCATAAGAAGAACATTCATGCTCGATACAATATTCTTGAATAGCCCTGATTGGCAAGGTGGGTAATATTTGACTGTTTATATTATGTACAAAATGATCGTTAACCGTCGTTACGCCGGAAAACAGGCACTTATAGCCGGAAAGAGCGTAGAGATCTTCCCTGCTCAGTTTAGATCGCTCCTTGAACATCTCCGACGCTTTTAGATCATTATCCCATGGCAGCCATGTCAGATAAAAACTACCTTTTTTTGGACCTACAGGCGGACGATAATTCCCCTGCAAATGGTCATGGGTATTTATTAGAGAAGGGTACACAAAGGATTTTCCCTTCAAATCGACTTTTACGATACCGCCCGGAGAAACAATTTTTTCCCCTTTCACTCCCAAATCACCGGTATGTACTTTTTTACCCGGGGAAACAATTACCCCGTTTTCCAAGACATACTCAAACACTTTAAAGACCGTCCTTATCAGAAAAAACTCTCTATACTTTAATTCTATTAATAAATACCTAAAAAATCAATGTTTTGGGCTTTACTATTGATTCTTCACATAAAAATTGAATAAAGATAATAATCCCAACAAATCTTCTTTTTATTATCGGTAATTTATGCATAAATAGACAAAAATTTGATACAATATTTTCAATATGGTTGATTTTCACACACATTCTAACATTTCAGACGGGGATTTGCCTCCTGCGGTACTTGTTAAAGAGGCTGTTAAACAGGGCCTTACCGCCCTTGCTTTGACTGATCACGATACTATAAACGGGCTGGAAAGCGCGAAAATAGCCGCAAAAGAGGAAAATATTCATTTTATCCCCGGAATTGAGGTAAATATTAATTGGACAAGGGAAAAATCCGCAAATGATGTTCCGCATGGCGCCCCCGGAATTGGTCCCGGCGGTGAGTTTCATTTGTTAGGTTTGGGGATAAATTCGCCGACTGCGGCGTTTATTTCCGCTATTAATAACTTGGCACACAGAAGAGAAGTCAGAAACCGGGAGATTCTTGATCGGATGGTTGAATTGAGCATGATTACTCCCAGCGGGCAAGAAGCGGCATGGGATGAGCTTTTGGCTATTGCCGGAGGGAAATCTACTGCTTCCAGAGGATCGGGCAATTCGCTTGGACGGCCTCATTTTGCGGCATTGCTTATAAAGCGTAAAATTGTTAAAAATGTGAATCAGGCGTTTGCCCGCTATTTAGGAGTGGGAAAACCTCTGTATGTGCCAAAAGAGGGGCTAATCTTTGAAGAAGCCGTCTCTCTGATACGCGGCTCCGGCGGCATTCCCGTCCTTGCGCATCCAATCTCGCTTTATGTAGCGTGGGGACGCCTCCCCGACCTTATAAAGACATTAAAAGATATGGGACTGATGGGGCTTGAAGCGTGGCACCCCACAGCCAAACCCGGCTCCTGCAGACGGCTTGAAACCCTAGCCAAGTCTTTAGGACTCTACGTTACCGAAGGCAGCGACTACCACGGCTCAATTCGCCCCGACAGAAAACTGGGCTATTCCTCAAGAGGCAGAAAAATTGATGAGGCTCTTTTAGACGCTATTCCCGAACTGCGGTAATTCAAGTAGTAGCGTTTTCGATACTTTCCTTAACCCATTCAGGGTGTTTTTTTGCGTAATCTAAAAACTTTGCCATAATGCTTGTGTACCCTTTCCCTAAAGACTGCCACCATTTAACAGTTCCTGATTCCAGCCGTAAAGAATACATTTTTCGTACCTTTCTTCTGCGTCTTTCCTCAGCATAAAGCCTCATTTTATGCAGTTCTTCGCGGGTATAGCTTGGATCATCGCTGAAATCTATAGGGCTGTTTTCCATTTCTTCATACAATGCCATATCTTCTTCTGATAACGGCTCGGTTCCATTTGAAGTATGTCTAACTATACCCATAAAAATACTCCTCTTCTTCGCCTTTTTTTGCTTTTCTAACGGAAATTATTCTGACAGAACTATCTCTTTCCGTAAAAATAACCGAAAGTAATTTCAAACCTGAAAAACCAACTGTTTTCAATCGCTCTTCAAAAATACTATGTTTTTTATCAATCATTTCAAATCGTCTTGGATCAAAGAAAACTTTTTCTCCCATTTCAAAAGAAACCTTATGTTTTCTTTTATTTAGGGCGTTTTTTTCTTCATCCCATTCAAAATCTATATCCATAATAATCCTCCTGAAAATTTTTGTCAAGACAATTTGTCAAGACAGATGTCTTGACGTTGAAAATATGTCAAATTGACATAAATCAAAGGGACAGAATGTCAAACGGACAGTATGTCCCAAGGGTCTTCTCCCAAACGGCGGTGATGAACTGCCTCCAGTATGTGTTCAGTTTCAAGAACGTCTTTTCCCTCAAGGTCAGCGATTGTTCTGGCTACCCGTAAAATCCCGTGGTAAGCCCTGCCCGATAGCCCCAATTTTGAAACAGCGGCATGAAACGCGCTTTCAGCTTTTTCGTTCATCGGGCAAAGGGCTGCGGTTTTTCCCGCCGGAAGCATGGCATTTCTGCGGATACCTGTACCCTTAAAACGGCTCCGCTGTATTTCAACTGCCGCCCTGACCCTTTTTGAAATAGCGGCGCTATTTTCCCCGATGCTTGAATTGTTGTGTACGCCCATCTCTTCAATTTTTGGCGGCAGAACAGCGGCTCTTATTTCCACGCGGTCAAGCAATGCGCCGCCAAACTTTCGCCAGTAACGGTTAATTTCTTCCGGTGAGCAGAGGCACGCATTTTCTGTGCCATGTAAACCCAAGCGTCCGCAACGGCAGGAATTTGCGGTTAGCAGTAATTGAAACTCCGCAGGAAGACGCACCGGCCCTTCCGCCCTGACAATGCTTATTACCCTGTCTTCCAGCGGTTCGCGAAGGGCTTGCAGAACATTGATTCTGAACTCAGGCGCTTCATCAAGGAATAGCACGCCAAAGTGGGCAAGACTGATTTCTCCCGGGCGCGGAATTCTGCCGCCGCCGAGGATACCCTCCGCGCTTGCGGTATGATGCGGAGCGCGAAAAGGAGGGCTAGTAATTAACCTATCGATAAAACCATTGCGCGGCCCCGCAAGACTGTGAAGCCTTGTTACTTCTACAGCTTCATCGGGAGTGAGCGGTGCCATGATTGACGGCATACGTCGCGCAAGCATTGTCTTTCCCGCGCCGGGCGGTCCAAAAACAAGCGTGTTGTGTCCTCCTGCGGCGGCAATTTCCAAAGCTCGTTTATAAATCGCCTGCCCCCGAACATCGGCAAAATCGCCACATTCTTGTTCCGCCGCCGCGTTAGCTGACAATTTCGCCGCATTCTCCGCTATCGGCGCGTCTGACGAAAAAACCTCATCAAGCGATTCGGGAAGAACGCCGTTTTTTTCTCTCATAACAAGCGCGTGTACCGCGCCTTGTAAATTTTCTGCGGCGGTAAATTGTATATTCTTATCAGCCAAGATAGCCGCTTCACCCGCATTTTGCGCGGGAACGATAAATTCGCGTATACCTTCGGCAAGTCCCGCAGAAATTGCCGCAAGAACCCCGCGCACGGGGCGTATTCTGCCGGATAGCTCAAGCTCTCCCATGACTAGCAGATTTCCCGAAATAGTAACTATTCCCGCCGCCGCCATTACCGAAAGCGCGATTGGCAGATCGAGAGCGGCTCCGTCTTTTTTTAATCCTGCGGGAGCGAGATTAATTAAAATCCTGTCCAGCGGAAAACTGAATCCCGAATTCCTAAAAGCCGCCCGCACCCTATCCCGCGCTTCCCTGACCGCTCCCTCCGCAAGCCCTGAAATGTCAACACCGGGAATTCCCCTGCGTATATCCGTCTCAACCCGAACAATGATTCCGCCAGCCCCTGAGGGCATAAATGCAAACACACCCATAAAATCTCCTAAGTGAAACAAAAAGTTTCAGATGAAACGAAGTTTCATACTATATATGGCGTGCAGATGCGTGGCGCTTGACTGAATTTGAAAATTTTTTATTAAATTTAACCAAAATTTTCCTTGACAAATTTGTTTTTTAGGTATATTCTTAAATAAGAGTCCACGAAGTATTCGCTTGCTTCTGTTACAGAAGCCTTACAAAGTCAGTTTGTATGATGCACTTCGGGGCTTTTTTTTATGCCCAGCCTTCCGGCCACCATTTGAATGATTGTGGATTATTATCCAATGAAATTGCCTTTATACCGTACCCGCTTATCGTTTGGTGAGATGATTTTCTAATTTGATGTTTTATCTTTTCCAAATAGGCTGATTCATAATTCCCGAATCTGTCCGGTATCATGGCAGCGCCTAAAATACCGGCATATAAATCAGCCAATTGTATGCCGGAATTGGAATCAGCGGAAATCCATTTAGGCTGATCTGACAATCTGTTGTAATCGCATAAACGCCAATCTTTCTTCATAAAATAATCAAGAGTTGTTGAATGATTAAATCCGCGAACATGCCCAAAACGTACACAGACTTTTGTGTCTAATTTTTCTGTATGCTTGAGTATCCGTTCTAAGGTAAAGGCTGCTACTATATTATAAAATTTTACATGGTCTTCTGGGACAGTTTTTTTATCTGAAATAATATAAATAACTGTAATTTCTTCTAATTTTGCAATCTCTCCTGTTATGTATTTTCTGGCATCGTGTTTACGACAATGTTTTCTCCAATGGATAGGCGTCTTTAGATCTATTCCTAATTTAATTTTTAAGTTTGCTATGCAATCCTTAACTTTTTGTTGGACTGAGACCGGAAAAAGCACCGCAGACATCGCAAAATATTCAGATGATTTTCTGCTGTGCCCTCTGTCTCCAATCTCATCAACAAAGGCGAATAAAATCTCTTTATCCAAGATTGTTCTCCAAAATATCAACGCCGGGAATTCCCCTGCGTATATCCGTCTCAACCCGAACAATGATTCCGCCGGCCCCTGAGGGCATAAATGCAAACACACCCATAAAATCTCCTAAGTGAAAAAAGTTTTTACACTCTATATATGGCGTGCAGATGCGTGGCGCTTGACTGAGAATGAAAATTTTTCGAAAAATTTCTCACGAAGATCACAAAGGTACAAAGATCACTAAGAGGAAAGAAGGGGTTTTTGGCCGTTAGCTTATCGTAAAGCCCACGCATAACCTTCGGACAAAAATTTCCCCATAAACTATTGACAAAAACGCCAAAAGTGATAATATATTCTTAATGAAACAAAAAATGGCTATAAATACCCAATTCTCGACACAAAAATCGTTGCTTACTACCTCATTTTGTTTATCTGGGGTAAGCTGTTCGGTGCCGGGGCGTTTGGGTTTGGTTCATAAAAAGGAGAACCTTCACCCTTCGGGTTCGGTTGAGGTTCCACACGCCTTAAACGGCGTGCAATATACTACCCCCCCTCCCAGAAAAATTTGCCCATAGAGAAGCGTTAGCTGGGCATAGAGACACCTTTTACCCTGTTTTTGAATTTTTTCTCCAAAACTGCCTATTTAACCCCATAGCGTTAATCCTCGCGCGTTTTTATTTTGTAAAAGAAACATACATTATGCCGTGTTGCGATTATAAAAATATAAATAGGAAAGAAACGCTATGAAAAACAATTATCTTTTTAACCTTATAGTAACGCTGATTCTTATCCCATTATTGCTGGGATTGTTAATTCCCTTTATAGAAAAAATAAAATGGCTTCATTATACCGCTATTGGTATTTCAGCGCTGTTAACGGTTTTTT
>NZ_BDHF01000048.1:0-12553 GCF_054786115.1 Treponema sp. R80B11-R83G3
TTTGTAGAGCGTAATAGAGAACGGGAGTTAAGGGGTTCTTGTCCTAAGGCTTGACGTAAGACTTACGATAAAAAAACGGACAAAAACCACCTAAACCCCAGTTCTCTGTTTATGCGCCTATCAGTGGTAAGCTCAAATCTCTCTTGGTTCGTGCTAGTTCGTGTGGTTCGTGGTAGAACTGTTCTTTTTGGATAACCTCAGGCTTGGTTGATATTCACAAAGAATCGGTTGTAGTTAAGGCGGCGCGTATGTTTTTTAACAGTTCAGTAAGCTGTTGTAAAAAGGCAGTCAGGTGTTCGCGGATAAAAGCCATATCCGAGGCTTTCCCTGCCGCTTCCAATTTTGCGGCAAGAGCCGAAATCTCCGCAGCTCCGATAGAGGCGCAGGCGCTTTTAAGGGCATGAACGTTAATAGTAAACAAAGGAAGGTCAGTTTCATGCGTTTCTTGCAGAAGCGGCAGTCTGTCTTCTACGTCTTTGCAGAAAATGCCCAACATACTCTTATAGGCCTTCAAAGACCCGCGGAGCAAATCGACGCCCTTTTGCACGTCCACGCCGGGAATAGTTAGCAATGAGCAATTAGCATTATCAATTAGCAATGAGCAATTAGCAATGAGCAATGAAGAATTGTTATCTTTGTCTGATAGTTTATCTTTCCCCTCATTATCATTGCTAACTGCTAATTGTTCATTCCTAATTGCTAATTTCTCATTACTAATTGTTAATTGTTCATTGCTAACTGTTAATTGCTCATTGCTCATTGCCCTTTTCCCCCCCTTTATCCAGCGGTCAAGCATTTCATCCAGTTTTGAAACGTCTACCGGCTTTGAAAGAAAGTCATTAAAACCTTTTTCGATAAACATTTCCTTCATTCCAACAACGGCGTTAGCGGTTAATGCAATAATAGGAATTTGCTTTCCGCTAATTCCTGGCACTTCGTTCTTCATTTCTAATTTTCTTATGATCGCCGTAGCTTCTATCCCGTCCATTTCCGGCATCATGTGATCCATGAAAATAAGATCGTACTTATTCTGTTTTACAAGTTCTATCGCTTCCGCGCCGCTTAGGCAGGTGTCAATTTTCGCGTTATAGGGGGACAGAAGCCCCTCGGCAACTTTTAGATTAGTGGCAATATCGTCCACTACCAACAGCCGCGCATTGGGGAAGGTATGGCGTATAACGCCGGAATTGTCGGAGTCTTCAAAATAATTCCGGCGGTCAACTTTGCCGTTCAGGGTATTGGCAATGGACAGGGACTGTGCAGGTATGGAAATAAAGCGCGTCTTGGAGACATTTACTTCCGTACCCCATTCCACCATTAGGGCAAGACGCGGCTTCTTCCCTCCATAGAAAACAGCATCGCTCTGTTCCATAAGCGGTTTAATTTTTTCGTAAAGGCCGTAACCTGAAAACACATAGAACCATTCTTCGCTGTACAGTGAAGATGCAAACTCATTCTGAGTCGTAACCATGTTATAAGGAACTTTCATTTTTTCAAGCGACCAGCATAAAGATTTAGCGTAGATAATTCTGCTTTCATAGACAAGCACCTTCTTTTTTTCCGGCTCCTGTACAACGGCGAAAGGCTCTTTTGATTCAATGCCCTGCGGGATAATTACCGTGAATACGCTGCCCTTGCCGTATTCGCTTTCCATGGTTATTTGTCCGCCCATAGCCGTGCAGAGCCGGCTTGTAATGACAAGCCCAAGTCCCGTTCCTTCAATGCCTTGGTTCTTCTTCATGTCTATCCGGACAAACTCGTTAAAGAGTTTTGCCTGATCCTCCGGTTTTATCCCTTTTCCGGTATCGGAAACGTCTATCCTCAGCATGACCTGTTTATCGTCCTGTTTATCAGCGGTAATGGTCAAACCGATATGCCCCTTTTCCGAATACTTTACCGCGTTTGACAGCAGATTAAGAAGAATCTGGCGAAGGCGCACTTCGTCTCCGATAAGGCTGTTGGGAATACTCCCGTCGATGTTTGTAAAAAACCGTATCGGTTTTTCTTTAAGCCGAGTACGGATAATGTTGACCGTGTCGTTGATCAAAGACGAAAGCATATATTTGACGGAAACAATTTCCAGTTTTCCCGCTTCGATTTTTGAAAAATCAAGAATATCGTTAATTATAGAAACAAGATTATTCCCCGCCTGTTTAATATCCTGCGCGTAGCCTTTGGCTTCAGATGAGAGTTCTCCCCTCAGCAGAAGTTCCACCATGCCCGTAATCGCGTTCATAGGCGTGCGGATTTCGTGGCTCATTTTCGCGAGAAAATCGCTTTTTGCCTTGGAAGCGGATTCAGCCTTTCGGTTTGCGTCAAGAAGCCGCATATTATGCTTTGCCATTTCATTTTCAGAGTGGGCGACAAAAATATTAATAATGATAAACAAGAAAAAGATAAGAAATAACATACTGAAAAATACGGTATTCATGGCATGGTTCAAAGAAAAAAAGCCAGGCATCGGATAACTAACGATAATATACCATTTCATCGCCGGGATGGAGTTTACCAGATATATATTTTTATCATAGACGAAGCTCCGGCTTTCACCTTCGGAAAGCTCATGCGCGACCATAATTAATTCTTTTCCGGTTTTGCCAAGGTGTTCGTCAAGGCGGACTTTATTTTTAACCAGTTCATAATCCGCCGCCGAAGTTATTTCATTGTATTTATTGAACATATATGTTGTGATATTTTCATCGAATTTCTGATAACCGGAAGCTACAAAACTTGAAAAGTCAGTAAGATTTACGCCTGTGCCAATCATCCCTATAGGCTTTTTGCCTGTCTCCGCCGTAACAAATACCGGGACATTGACCCAAAGGTATATTTCTTCCAAATCAGGGTTATAATTAATGTTAAAAATATATTTTTCTGTTTCATATAACGTTAAATTGTACCAATAATTCTTGGGATCATCAGGATTGACGACGTATGGGGCTTTTCCTGTTGAATAAAATATTTTATCCACGTCATTAATCCAGTAAAGCAGTTTATTATTGAAGTGTTTCTGATAAATGGCAAATTCGGCGTAGGCTTGAGATTTAAGAACAGGATCAGAAGGATTTAAAAAATACTGCCTGATTACCGGAGTATCAGCCATTTTCAGCACAAGGGCGAGTTCGCTGTTTACCGAAGTTGCCAAACGCAGCCGCATTGTTTCAGACGCTATGGAGAGCTGCTGTTCAATAAAAGAATGGTTCATTTGGTGCGCGGAAATTGAATATGCCGTAATAGCCGACAAAGCAATAATAAAGAAAAGAAAGCATGAAAAGACAAGGAACTTATTATTGGCGAATTTTCTTAATGCCTTGGCAGGGATCGTTGTCATATTCGCATACCTCATCCTTGTGATATTACTAATTAAATATATTAATTAGTATGTAATTGTCCAAATCTAAAATATAAGATAAAATGGAATTCATGGAGGAATATTATGAAATATTTTAACTTTGATAAAACCGACGCATTTAAAAAACTTTCAAAACATGCGGCGAAAGCGTTTCTTTTTAGGGACAAACTTGACGCGAAAAGGGTAGGGGAGTGTATTGTTCCAATGGCCGCAGGGCTTAAGTATTCGTGGGCCGCCAAACCGGTTAATAAGAAGTGTATTGAATTATTGCAGGATCTTGCGGACGAGCAGGAGCTTATCGCAAAATACAAAACCCTTCTTAACGGGGAGGTGATGAACACAGGCGAGAAACGGAAAGTGCTTCATCATCTGTTACGCGGACAGCAGGGGCAGCCTGTTATTGAGAACGGAAAAGATATTGGGGAATTTTACCGCAAAGAACTTGCAAGATTTTGCGATTTTGCCTCTGACGTGCATAACGGCAAATATAAAGGCTCCACAGGCAAGGATTTTACCACGGTGGTGCAGATTGGCATCGGCGGCTCCGATTTAGGCCCCCGCGCCATGTACCTTGTCCTTGATAACTGGGCTGTCGCGGAAGGCAAAAAAAAGCTTGACGCGAAATTTATTTCCAATGTAGACCCTGATGACGCTTCCGCGATAATAGCGTCCTGTAACCTTGAACAGTGCCTGTTCATTTTAGTTTCCAAGAGCGGCACGACACAGGAAACTCTCTCCAATGAGCTTTTTGTAAAAGACAAACTGAAAAAAGCCGGCCTTCACCCCAGCAAACAGATGATCGCCGTAACGAGCGAAACAAGCCCTCTTGCGCGTAACAGCGCCTATCTTGACTCTTTTTACATTGACGACTATGTGGGAGGCCGTTATTCGTCATCATCGGCAGTCGGCGGCTGCGTCCTGTCCCTCGCCTTCGGCCCTGAAACATTTAAGGAGTTTCTCGCAGGCGCCGCCGAAACCGACAAGCTTGCCTTAGAACCGGATATTCTTAAAAACGCCGCTCTTCTTGACGCGCTAATCGGCATTTGGGAACGCAATTTTTTACAGTACCCGTACACGGCGGTTTTGCCGTACAGTCAGGCGCTTTCTCGTTTTCCGGCGCATTTGCAGCAGATGGACATGGAATCAAACGGCAAGCGCGTAAACCGCTTTGGGGATACTGTCAAATACAGCACCGGCCCCGTCCTTTTTGGCGAACCGGGAACAAACGGCCAACATTCATTTTATCAGCTTCTCCATCAGGGGACGGGCATTATCCCGCTTCAATTTATCGGTTTTCTCGAAAGCCAGAGGGGCGATGATGTGACCGTGGACGGTTCCGTAAGCCAGACAAAGTTAAAAGCGAATCTTGCCGCTCAAATTGTGGCTTTCGCGAAAGGCCAGGACAACGAAGACGGAAACAAAGAGTTCTTAGGCGAGCGCCCTTCAAGCCTGATTTTTGGAAAGCGGTTAACGCCCGCCGTATTGGGGGCATTGCTTGCCCACTATGAAAACAAAGTGATGTTTCAAGGTTTTGTCTGGAACCTCAACAGTTTTGATCAGGAAGGCGTCCAGCTTGGAAAAACCCTCACCAAAAAAGTGCTGTCAGGCAATTTTGGAGACGGCGCGTTGGAAGCGTACAGCAAACTGATGGGCGTATGAAAGACCTTTCTTCCCTGCTTGGAAGAATCGCCGTTACCGACTCAGAAATGTCCCCAAAAGGAACCGTGCTGATCGATGACGAGATCTACGAAGCGGTTACGGACGGAGAGCGAATTGATCCGGGCAGGGGAGTGAAAGTTACGCGCGTTAAGGGTAAGAAGATTGTTGTGAAGAGGGTGTAGCAGTGAGCAATGAGCAGTGAGCAATTAAAGAGCGAAGTTAGCAAGCATAGCATTTTTGCCAAGAAGCCGCGCCAGCAAACAACGAAATTGCTAATTGCTCATTTTTCATTGCTAATGGCTAATTGTATGTTTCTTGGTGTTACTCAATCGTCAGCATTAAAACCTATCCTTTTGCTTGGCTTTGGATGTTCCAGCAGATTGTTCAAGGCAATGATAATATCATTCACGCGCTTATCGTTTTTTTCAATATAGAGCATGAGAAGTTTTCGTAACTCTGCAATTTGCTCATTGGTATCTTCTTTAGTAACTACATAATGCCTTAATTGAACAAACACCCTCATTATCTGTATATTAACGTTAATGGCAATATCACTGTTTAAAAGCCCTGAAAGCATAGCGATGCCTTGTTCAGTAAAAACATAAGGATTGAACCTCATTTTTTCTACCTTTTTTGCGGTGCCAAATTGGCACCGCAAAAGTTCCCATTCTTTATCAGTAAGTTGAAACATGAAATCGGACGGAAAACGTTTTAAATGTCTTTTTACCGTTCTGTTGAGGTATTTGGTTTCAACCTGATACAATACCGCAAGATCATTGTCAAACATGACTTTATGTCCCCGAATATCGTAAATCATGTTTTGTATCAAGGTTATTTCGTTTTTTGTTTCACTTTTTTTATTTTGCTCCATATGTCTGTCCTGATGGTTATAGTTTTTAATTAAAATACACGATACATTGATAATTTCTATTGTTAGAGTATAAAATATACTCATTTTATAGTCAAGCTGTTTTATTTGAGATGTTTCACACGAAGATCACAAAGTAAGAAAAGAGGGAATTTTTGTCTGAAGGCAAAGCGTGAGCTTTACGACAAGATAACGGACAAAAATCCCCTCTTCCCCTTTGTGCTCTTTGTGTGAATTCTTTGCGAATATAGGCCAGTTGACATTTTTCCCGTTTTATGCCATTATTCCGTAAAATAATAGGGTTAAAAACAGGAGAAGAAAATGGCATTAACCAAAGAAAAAGCGGAATCAATCGTAACCAAATTTGGCAAAAACGAGAAGGATACGGGGGCTACAGAAGTTCAGATAGCCTTGCTTACCGAGCGGATCAACCAGCTTACGGAACACTGCAAGCAGTTTAAAAAGGACAAATCAGGACAAAGGGGGCTTTTAATTCTGGTCGGCAAAAGACGCAGAATGTTAAAGTATATTCAAAGGATTAATCTGGAAGGATACAGAAAACTGATAAAAGACCTGGGATTGCGTAAATAATTATGATGCAAAAAGTAACGCTCCAAGTCGCCGGAAAGGATTTAGTTCTGGAAACCGGCAGGATGGCGAAACAGGCAAACGGTTCTGTTTTTGCCCAATACGCGGGGTCGGCGGTAATAGCCACTGTCTGTTCTTCACATGAACCGGTAGAAGGCATGGATTATGTGCCTCTTACAGTCGATTATAACGAAAAATATTACGCCGCAGGGAAGATTCCCGGCGGTTTTATAAAAAGGGAAAGCCGTCCAAAGGATAAGGAGATTCTCGTCTCACGCCTTATTGACAGGCCGATGCGCCCCCTCTTTGACAAAAGTTTCGGGCGCGAAATTCAATTAATACCGACAACCTTGTCCACCGATCAGGTAAATCCGCCTGATATTTTAGCGATTATCGCGTCTTCCGCCGCCGTCCATATTTCTGACATTCCATTTAACGGACCGGTCGCCGGAGTGCGCGTGTGCCAAATAGACGGCCAGCTTGTCGTGAATCCCACTTATGAACAAATAGAAAATTCCACAATGGAAATCATGGTCGCCGGTACTAAAGACGGCATCACTATGGTGGAAGGCGGCGCGAAAGAAGTTAGCGAAGAGCTGATGATACAGGCGCTTGATAAAGCTCACGCCATGATCAAGGAATTTTGCGCGTTGCAGGAAAAACTGCGCGAGCTTGCGGGAAAGCCTAAGCTACCCCTCACTCCGCTTCCTTATTCCCTTGAAAATGCGGACGCCATAAGAGGCGCGGCTTTTCCAAAACTGCAAACCGCCTGCTTCCTTCCAACAAAACAGGAAAGGCACGACGGCATTAAAACCGTTAAAACCGAATTGGCTGCCCAACACTCAGCGCAGCTTGAAGATGAAAACCAAAAAAAACTTTTCGACGCGTTATTTGAAGATATGCAGTATGAGATTTTACGCTCTTCAATTTTGAATAACGGAAAGCGCGTTGACGGAAGAGGGTTGGAAGACATCCGTAACATCACTTGCGAAGTTGGAATATTACAGCGCACGCACGGCTCGGCGTTATTTACGCGAGGTGAAACTCAGGCGCTTGCGGTTACGACATTGGGAACGGTTTTTGACGAACAGATTTACGACGACATTGAAGGCGACAAACGCGAAAACTTTATGCTTCATTATAACTTTCCCCCCTATTCAGTCGGCGAAGTCGGCAGAATGGGAACGGGGCGCAGGGAAATAGGGCATGGCAATCTTGCCCAACGTTCTTTAAAAGCGATGATTCCCACAAAAGACGAGTTCCCGTATACTGTCCGTGTCGTCTCGGAAATTATGGAGTCTAACGGCTCTTCTTCGATGGCGTCAGTTTGCGGCGGAACTCTTTCAATGCTTCACGCCGGAGTCCCGATGAAAAAACCCGTGGCGGGCATCGCGATGGGCCTTATAACCGAAGGAAAAGCCGGTCCCGGCGACAGATTCGCGGTGTTATCTGACATTTTAGGCGAGGAAGACCACCTGGGAGATATGGACTTTAAAGTCGCCGGAACCAAAGACGGGATAACGGGCTTTCAAATGGACATAAAAATCGCCGGTGTCAGCCCTGAAATTATGCGCAAGGCGCTTGATCAGGCAAAACGTGGAAGGATGCATATTCTTTCGATAATGAACCAATGTATAGACAAGCCTGTCGAGCAAATCAGCGAATACGCCCCCAAGATTGTCACTTTGCGGATTGACATTGATAAAATAGGCGCGCTTATAGGCCCCGGCGGGAAGAACATCAAAGCGTTATGCGAACAATATTCGGTTAAGATTAACACTGAGGATGACGGCACCGTGACAATTTTCGGCAAGAGCACGAAGGACGCGGAAGACGCGAAAGCCGCCGTTGTCGGCATTGCCTGCGACCCGGAAGTTGACAGGGTATACAACGGGACTGTAAAGCGCATAATGGACTTTGGCGCGTTTGTGGAGATACTGCCGGGCAAGGAAGGACTTGTCCACATAAGCAAACTTTCAAGGCAGAGGATTGCGCAGGTTACGGACGTGTTAAAAGAAGGCCAGCAAATTCCGGTCAAGCTGCTGGAAATTGACAAACAGGGCCGTCTCAATCTTTCGTATATCGACGCGATTGATCCCTCTGGCACGCCTGAAACAAAAAGCGGCAATCAACGAAGAAATTAAAGCGGGAATTAAAAGCGGTTTGAATGAAGTACTTGTAAAAGTAGTTAAAAATGCCCCTCGCGCGGCTCTTCCGCAGTATGAAAGCGAAGGGGCCGCCGGTATGGATTTACGCGCTTTCCTTGACGCTGATGTTTCAGTTCCGCCCCTTGGAAGAGTAAAAATTCCCACAGGCATTAAAATCGAAATCCCGCAAGGTTATGAGGGTCAAGTACGTCCGCGCTCTGGTTTGGCTGTTAAAAAAGGCTTAACCGTGCTAAATTCGCCAGGGACTATAGATTCCGATTATCGCGGAGATTTAGATATAATTCTTATAAATTTAGGCGGTGATGATATTATAATTAAAGATGGGGAGCGAATCGCACAGCTTGTCATCGCTCCCGTTTGTAAGGCAACTCTTGCGGAGGTTGGCGAACTTGGCGGAACGGCGAGGGGCGGCGGCGGTTTTGGATCTACCGGCGCATAAATCGGCGCAATTAGCGGCGTTATTATTGGCGGAAGGGCAATGAAGAATATTGTTAATTCAATTATTAATTATTTTCAGCGGAGAAACGCTAATTCTCTTGAAAGCAAACGTTTTTTGTCCAAAACCATATTCCGTTATATATTAACCGAAATGCTTTTCTCATTTATTATTTGTTTCGGTTTTTTCTTTTTTATTTTCTTTGTAAACCAGATACTCCTTATGGCGAAAGAAATCCTCACCAAGCGCGTGCCTTTTGATCAAGTCGCCCTTTTAATACTTTTTTCCCTGCCTACGGTAATCGCCATGTCTGCTCCGTTCGCGTGCCTTGTCGGAACCCTTATGACCGTAGGGCGTTTAACGTCCGATAATGAAATACTTGTTATGCTTTCATCTGGCCTGTCATATAAAAATGTTTTTTTCCCCGCTATAACGGTTGGAATAATTATTTCCCTTTTATCATTTTTTACAAACGACGTGCTGCTTCCTGCGGGTACCGTACAATTCAACAAATTGTGGCGTAAGATACTTGTTTCCACTCCCGCGCTGGAAATGGAAGCCAATTCAGTGAAAAAATTCAAGGATACCGTAATTGTAACAGGCGGCGTAAAAGATAAAACAATTGAAAATCTGCTTATAATGGATAAGACCGAAGACGGAGAGCGCCGTATCATAATGGCAAGCAGCGCGGAATTAAAAGACGGCGGAAAAGAAGGCTTGAGTCTTAATCTTGACAGGGCGTTTGTTCATTCATCAAAAGAAATTGTTAGAGAAGATTACGATTACGCTAATTCTGACAATTTACAGTACTGGGTTTCCAATGAAGATATTATTCAGCAATATGTCAGCGTAAGCCCAAGGGAGATGAGCTCCCGGGACGTTCATTCCGCAATTTTGGAAAAAAAGGCCGATTTAGCCGTAAGGATGAATGACAGAAAATTGCGCATGATTGCTAACATGGTATCTTTAGAAAATATTTTAAGGGCGGGACCGGCTGGAGAAGGCTGGGGCCGCAGAAGCGGGGTTGTCTCTGTTTTTCAACGTGATACCGCCGCGCTTGAATCCGTTAATAGTGACAGATCCCTTACCATTCATGTAATTGAGATATACAGGAAATTTTCCGTTCCTCTTGGCGCGTTTTGTTTTGTTTTTCTCGCCGTTTCTCTGGGGCTGATGGCGAAGAAGAGCGGGCAGACCGTAGGTTTTATTTTTGGCAATATTATCGCCGTGTTATATTGGTCTATGCTTTTTATAGGGCAGACAATGGGCCTGCGGGCGGGAACGCCGCCTTTTTTATCGATGTGGATTCCAAATTTTTTCTTTTTATTTATAGGGCTTGTTCTTGCCGCAATTAAGGTGCGCAAATGAATAAAATAATGATACTTGACAAATATCTTCTACGCCAATTTTTGCCCATTTTTTTTATAGCTATTTCCATGTTTGTATTTTTGCTTTTGCTTATTGATATGTTTGCAAATTTAATCCGTTATCTTAACAATGAAGTTCCCATAAAGACAATTTTAAAGATAAGCTTTTATTTTATTCCCAAAAGTATTTCCTACTCAATGCCGATGTCCTTGCTCTTTGCAGCGGCGTACACGTTAGGTGATCTTTACGCCAGAAATGAGCTTACAAGCGTATTTGCCACGGGAATACCCTTATGGCGTTTTAGCATGTCTTTTGTAGCGGTTGGTTTAGCCGCTTCCATTTTTTCTTTTTACCTTGACGACAGAATAGTTATACCCACGCTAAAACAAAAAAATGAGCTTTCAAGGCGGGCGTTAAAACAGTATGTTACGGAAAGCAACGCGGATGTCGTAATAAAGGCAAGGAATGGGCTTATAATTTATTCGGTTGATTATTTTGACAGCGAAAAAAATATTTTAAACGGCGTAAGCGTCGTGGAGATGAATGAAAAAGGCTCGTTTGTATCGCAGATTCGCGCCCCTTCCGCCGAGTGGAAGGACGGTTACTGGGAATTTAAAAACGCCGTCATTTACCGTTACGATGAAGAAGGCATATTGCGGATATATCCTTTTTCAGTTGATGAATCATATAATGAACATCCCGATATATTCAGAAGAAAAGCCGTTAATGTGGAAGAATTATCCGCAAAGAGCGCGGGTCTTTTGGTAAAAGACTTGCGTTCCGCCGGGCTTCCGTATCAGCACACGCAGGCAAATTATTATCACCGTTATTCGTTTGCCGCAACCTCCCTAATTGTAATGATACTCTCAATCTCAATGGGCGGCAGATTCAGAAAAAATATTTTATTGATGAGTCTTTTTACAAGCCTGTCTGTAGCCGTAGTCTACTACATTACGGAAATGTTAAGCATGACGATGGCTGGGCTTAACATAATACATCCGTTTGTAGGAGCGTGGTTTCCGGTTTTAATTTTTATTGTAATTGGAGTGCTTCTTCTACGGAGCGCGAAAACCTGATGCGTTTTAGCGTAACCTCCCGCGACAATGCCTGCGCCGCAAGAACGGGAATATTGTATCTTCCCCACGGCGATGTTATTACTCCCGTTTTTATGCCCGTGGGTACTAATGGAACCGTAAAAGCGCTAACGACGGACGATTTAAAAGAAATCGGCTATGATTTAATCCTTTCAAATACATATCATTTATATTTAAGGCCGGGAGAGGAAGTAATTGAAAAAGCGGGAGGGCTTCATAAATTTATTAACTGGGACAGAAATATTTTAACGGATTCGGGCGGCTTCCAGATTTTTTCCCTCTCCGCCCTGCGAAAAATTAAACCGGAAGGCGCGTGGTTTCAATCCCACATTGACGGCTCAAAACATTTTATAAGCCCCGAGAAAGCCGTAACAATTCAGGCGGTTCTTGGCAGCGATATACAGATGCAGTTGGATTACTGCTCTCATTATGGCGCAAGCAGGAAGGAAGCCGAAAAAGCCCTTGCGATTACTACGGAATGGCTTGACAGGGCAAAAAGCAAATGGGAAGAAGTTACTGCGGACGGGAAATATCAAGGCAGTTTATTCAGCATTGTGCAGGGAAATTTTTTTAAAGATTTACGGAAAAAAAGCGCGGAGGTCTGCGTCGATTCCCTAACTCCCGGCATTGCCATAGGCGGCTTGTCAGTCGGGGAGCCTTCTGAAATTTTTTACGAAATGTTAGCCTATACTAGTGCTTTATTGCCCGAAGAGAAACCCCGTTATGTAATGGGAATAGGGACTCCTGAATACATTTTAAATGCGATAGAGCAAGGAATAGACATGTTTGACTGCGTTTTATTCACCCGTGAGGCGCGAAATGGCAGAGTATACACCCATAAAGGCGCGTTTGCCTTAAAAAAGGCCGAAAACACGGCTGATTTTTCGCCGATAGATAAAGAGTGCGGCTGTAAAGTTTGCAAAGGGTACTCCCGCGCCTACCTGCGCCATCTTTTTAAAACCGGGGAGATACTCTGTTCCATGCTGGCAAGTTATCACAACCTGTACTTTATTAATGAAT
>NZ_BDHF01000049.1:0-12746 GCF_054786115.1 Treponema sp. R80B11-R83G3
TTACAACAAGAAGCCACACCGGTATTGCGGAATACCAATTAAAAAGAAGGCCAAATACGACAAGAATGGCGATTATATAACTTATATCAACAAGATATTCAAGAATTATATAACGGATTTCGAATTTTCCGCGCAAAAAAAGACCAAGAACAATAACAATATTTGCGGCGAAAATTTCAAAAATAGCGGGAACAAAATGAATTTCAACGTTAAACAACATCGAAAATACCGCCAATATAACCAAAACGGAGCCGGTAACAAACATAATATAATTAATTATATCTTTTATTCCTTTCATTTATTCATCTCCTGTAATATTTGTTTAATGCCGGAAATATATTTTCTGGTAATACATAAATAAACCCCGTTGGATAATACCGCTTCAAGGCGATTATTGTCCAATGGCCTGAATTTGTCCAGCTTGTTAATATTTAACACGCAATATTTACTGATTTGTATGAAACCGTTATCTTTTAATTTTTCGAATATCTGATACAGGCGGCTCTTAACAAAATATTTTTCTTTCTCACAACAGACGATAGTTTTGCCGTCAACGCTTTCAATGTAAAAAATATCAGAAACATTTACCAGTTTTACAATGTCATCCGAATAACACTCTATTTGCGTATCAACCGATTTTATAAATGAGACAATACGCTCTACAATTTTATTCTTTACCGGGTATTTAATTGATATTTCAATATCTTTTTGCAAATCATTTTGTTCAAGATTTATAACCATATTGATAAAAATCCTTCAATTTATTTAGAGTTAATAACAGCCTCTTTCATTTCCTTCACGTAACTGTAAATATGCGGCGCGGCTTCTGTTCCGTACTGCGCTGACAATTTTACAAGCGCGCTTCCTACAATTACTCCGTCAGCAATACGCGCCATTTGCGCAGCTTGTTGCGGAGTGTGAATGCCAAAGCCTATTGCGATAGGCGTCGATGTTACCGATTTAATTGCCGCAGTAATAGAAGCGAGGTCTGTGGTTATCTCGGTACGCATTCCTGTTACGCCCATCGAAGAAACAAGGTAGATAAAACCGGAGGCGGACTTCGCGATTTCTTTTATTCGCTCTTGTGAAGTTGGAGCGATTAGTGAAACAAGATCGATGCCATGTTTGCTTGCCGCTTCCTTCACAGGCGGCTGTTCTTCAAACGGCAGGTCGGGGACGATGATGCCGTCTAAGCCGACATCACTGCAATGTTTAAAAAAAGCGTCATAGCCTGAATAACCATTAGGTTTGCCATTGGTCATACCGTAATGGAAAACTGGGTTGAGGTATGTCATGAAAAGAAGAGGGACACTTGTCTCTTTTCGCAGTTCCGCGACAAGGTTAAATAATTTTTCCACAGTTGTTCCGGCGGCAAGGGCGCGGTTGTTCGCTTCTTGAATCACAGGCCCCTCTGCGATTGGATCGGAAAATGGGATGCCTATTTCCACTATATCCGCGCCTGCTTTTATCATCTGCATAATAAACTCTTTAGAGCTTTCAATATTCGGGTCTCCGCCCGTAATAAAGCCGATAAATGCTTTGCCGTTCTTAAAAGCGTTTTGTATATTACTCATCGATAGTCCTCCCTCGGTAACGGGCAATTGCCGCCACGTCTTTGTCGCCGCGGCCTGAAAGACAGATGATCATGCTTTCATCGGCGGAAAAGTTACGCGCTATTTTTTGGGCGTGGGCGACGGCATGGGCGCTTTCTATTGCGCAGATAATTCCCTCCGTGCGGGAAAGATATTCAAAAGCGCAGACGGCTTCTTCGTCAGTAACGGGCGCGTATTTGGCGCGTTTTGTGTCATGCAGCCATGCGTGTTCAGGCCCGATACCGGGATAATCCAATCCCGCCGATATTGAGTACACGGGGGCGATTTGCCCTTCTTCGTTCTGGCAAAAGTAGGACTTCATTCCATGAAAAATACCGACCGTCCCCTTTGCTATTGAAGCCGCGTGTTTTTCAGTGTTGATACCGGAACCTGCCGCCTCACAGCCGATAAGCTTCACTCCCGAATCATTTATAAAATTGTAAAAAATACCCATAGCGTTACTGCCGCCCCCAACGCAGGCAAGCACGGCGGCGGGAAGTTTCCCCTCTGCGGCAAGTATCTGCTCCCTTGCCTCCTTGCTGATCACTGCCTGAAAATCGCGCACAATTACGGGAAAGGGATGCGGCCCCATCACTGAGCCAAGCACATAATGCGTATCATGGACTCTGCTTACCCATTCGCGCATTGTTTCATTTACCGCGTCCTTGAGCGTCATAGTGCCAGATGTTACAGGATGAACTTTTGCGCCTAACAATTCCATGCGGTAGACGTTAAGCGCCTGACGCTCGGTGTCTTCCTTTCCCATGAAGATTTCGCACTCCATTCCCAGAAGAGCCGCAGCGGTCGCCGCAGCAACGCCGTGTTGGCCAGCTCCCGTTTCGGCAATAATTCTTGTTTTGCCCATTTTTTTTGCAAGTAACGTCTGCCCTAGTACATTGTTGATCTTGTGGGAGCCTGTGTGATTCAAGTCCTCGCGTTTCAAATAGATTTTCGCTCCCCCAAGATCGCGTGTCATTTTTTCCGCGTAATAAAGGAGTGATGGCCGCCCTGCGTAATTTTTTAAAAGCGCGTCCAACTCAGCTTTGAATGTGGGATCATCTTTGTAATGGTTGTAGGCTTTTTCAAGATTTATGATCTCATTCATCAATGTTTCAGGTATGTACTGTCCGCCGTAATCGCCAAACCTGCCGGAGAATTTTTTTTCATCTTTCATAAAGTCGTCCTTGTCTTAAAGTCTCTGTTAATTCTAATATTTTTTTCCGATCTTTTAAACCGTCTGTTTCCACTCCGCTTGAAACGTCGATGGCAAACGGCTTAAGAGCCATTGCCTGTTCAATATTTTCTATGTTAATGCCGCCTGCCAAAAACCAGGGGTTCGGGAACTTAACCGAGCTAAGCTTTTTCCAATCGAATGCTTTGCCGGAACCGGCGCCTGAATCAATTAAAAAATAATCAACTAAATTTGACATAGAATTTAACTGCGAATTAAGCGACTTACTGCCAAAGATTACTGTTTTTATCACTTTAATCGGCGGAATAACAGTTTGCCTGATGTTTGTTTTGCTTAACTTTTTTAACTGCGCGATATAGCTTTCATCTTCATTGCCGTGAAGCTGCGCGATGGAAATAATGCCGTTATGGTAAAGTTCAGTAATAAATGCGATAGGCGCGTTTACAAACACGCCGACTGGAATTATCCCGTCCGCAAGACGGAAACGCAGATATTGGGCAAGAGGAGCGGAGACCTGTCTTGAGCTTTTTGCAAATACAAAGCCGGCAAAATCCGGGCGCGATTCATTTACGTAATCAATGTCTTCATCGCGGAATAATCCGCATATTTTAATACGCATATTATTAATGTAGCACATTTTCAAAAAAAATTACAGGAGCGGCATCTGTTATTACTAACAATTATCTGCAATATATAAGAGTTTTTCTTGCTATTTTTATAAAGTCCTTGTATACTGGGAGCGTCGTATTAGTATTCGCATAATTGGCGGATGCTTACATATATTTTTATAAGGAGTTTTTATGGCAAAATCAACAGAAATTGACAAACTTGGCTGGATCCCAAATGTTATTCTTACAATTTTTCTTGATCCGTTAGTTCAAGGAATAAACCGCATTCTTCGCGGCAAAGTAATTATCGGGCTTCTTTGGATCATAACAGGCGGTCTCTTCGTAATTGGCTGGATCATTGACATTATTACCGTTATCTTAAATAAGAAAATTACCTTCCTTGCCTGATTGTAAAACAATCGCGTCCGCCGTCTGACCTCCTGCAAGCGGCCAGATGGGCGGATTTGTTATGTGTCATTTATCAGTATATTTTATTTTAATAAAAATATTACAGATATATTCGTTGTAATTTCCAATTCACCTATTGGTAATATTGTTGAAGTATCGGCTTCAGCTAGTTTTGCTTCATCAGCTAATTGCCTTTGAAACATATTATTCATCGGTGAAATTTGCTGTGACCCCTGATCCGATATGTTTAATACTTTAATTATTTTAAGATTCGACAGTTCCGCATACTGATTAGCTTTCTCAACGGCTTTTTTATACGCAAGCTCGCGGGACTTAACATAATATTCAGTTGTATTTTTTACGCTATACTGTACTTGATTTAATTCTATCCCGTTGATTTGAATAAGCTGATCAATTATCCATGACGCTTTTTCGCTGTCATCGTTAATATTTTCAATGGAAAAAGTTATACTTTGCCGGGCTCTCTGTCCCACAAGAATACGCCTGCTTGTATATTCATATTCCGAGTTAAACTCCAGCGAGGCGGTATTTATATTTTTATCTTCAATATTTGCGTCTTTTAATACTTTCATCGCCTGTCTGACCATTTTTGTAACTTCTTCCTGAGCCGCCTTAGTCGTTTGCGCAACCTTGCTTAACGTAATGCTCATTTGAATTACGTCCGGCTGAACTGATACAGCGCCTGTTCCAAAAACAGAAATCGTGCTTTGGTTTTGCCGATTATTTTCTTTATCACAACCAGATATGAATACGGCAATTAATACTAAAATACATACTCCAAAATACTTTGTTTTCATAAAATTATCTCCTTACTTTATTTTAGCATATATTTAGACTTAAAAAAATCCAGATTTTTAGGAAACCAAGCGGGATCGATAACAAGTCCATTATAAAGTTCAAAATCATCTAACAGCCCGCTTCCATTTTGCTCTTCGTTATCAATGGTAAGGTCGTACCAAATGGACATATTGGAATTAACGTTTTTCTTTTTATATTCATTGATTATATTTTTCATATCATTATCTGTTAGATATTTTTCAATAAAAATATAATAATAGTTCATCATAAAATCAGATTCATTTTTCACCGTTAACGGCTCGGTCATTTTTGAGACCGATACTTTGCCATTTTCTTCCATGTAGATTAGGTTAAATTTCTCAAGTGGATTTCCGTTTTCATCTGCCATTTCATTTAAGTATACTGAAATATTTATTTCGTCTCTTTTCAATAAAATATCATAATCGCCAATTAATATATTACCTTTATTAAATTCAAATCTTGCAATCTGATAATCGCCCGAATATTGAACAGGTATGCAAAAATAATAGCCTTTTTCATTATTTAAAAGAAATATAGATAACGTATCTTTCAATGAAAAATTATACTTGGAAAAATCATTTTGACGCGTTTTAGCGCAATTCGATAAAGAAATTGCCGCAAATAAACACATAATACATAAATAAGCATTAATTTTGGTCTTCATATAATTATTATAACTGTTCTTAGATATTATGTCAAATTCCCATTTAATAAATTATATATACTCCGAATAAATATAATAATGACGCTAATAATGATATTGAAGCGTCAATGTTTATATTAACATAAAATCCATTAATGCCATTTTTATTTTCATATCCCGCTTCCATGCCTATTTTTTGGAAAAATATCTTATAATAATCATGACTGGCTGACCTCCAGAAAAATCGCAGCCCGCTTCTAAAAGTTATATAATTCCAATCAAATACCCCGTCATTATTTTGCGTAATATAATTCATCGATACAAAAGGCCCCAATATTATTTTATCAAAATCTAACGGATTCCAATATAAATTCAAATTAAGAAGATGTAAATTTTGGATCCAATTTTCTTCTTTTCTATAATAATCCCATATTAGTTTTACAATATTAAATTCCATGCCAATATGAGTATTTTGATGTTCCAAGAAAAAATTAATTATTGTCATGGATGTTTCAAAATTATTCGTTAAAAAATTATATTCTCCGCTAAAACTCCCCGCATTCCAAAAAACGTCAAACCCATCTATTCCCCATGAATAAGACGGATTTGTTAATTGAAAGTTGTTGTCATCTGAATAGATATTGGAAATGATTATAAATGTAAAAAATATAATAAATAGTTTTTTTATATTCATACATTTATACCAATTCTTTTAAAAACGCCTTTCTATCCGGCGCTCTCATTAAACTCTCGCCAATTAAAACAGCGTCTACGCCGGTTTTTTTTATTGCGTGAATATCATCCGCTGTTTTTATGCCGCTCTCCGCGACAGTCAGTATTCCGGAAGGAAGTTGTTTTTTTAAACGTGATGTTAGTCCCGTATCAACATTAAAAGTGGTAAGATCACGGTTGTTAATGCCGATGATACGCGCTCCCGCAGAAAGAGCTTCCCGCGCTTCTTCTTCATTGTGGATTTCTACAAGGCAATCCAAAGCAAGTTCTTTTGCGGTAGTGATAAAATCAGCTAATGTTTGCTGATCAAGCAGGGCGCAGATTAATAGGACGGCTTTTGCCCCCAATAATTTCGCTTCGTAAATTTGGTATTTATCGATAATAAAATCTTTTCTTAGCGTAGGGATTTTCACGACTGCGGAAATTTCGCGCAAATAATTATCACTTCCCAAAAAAAACTCAGGCTCTGTCAGAACGGAAATCGCCGAAGCTCCGCCTTCTTCGTACTCCTTCGCAATTTCCAACCATGGAAAATTTTCCGCTATTACGCCTTTTGAGGGCGACGCTTTTTTTACCTCACAGATGAATGACAGCCCGGGAACTGCAACAGTGCTCTCAAAGGGCAGGCGATTTTTTTCAACGTGTTCAGTTTCAGCTAACTTAATTGCCTTATCCCGCGCTTGTTCTAAGGAGAGGGCATTTTTTGCTTTTTCTACGCGGACAACCGTGCTTGAAGCGATTTTGCCTAAAATAGCGGGAGGGTTTTTCAAGAGGGGAAGCCTCCTAAACTGTTTTCTTCTGCGACATAGAAATAAATGTTTTAAGTTGTTCGCTTGCCTTGCCTGAGTCGATTGCCTCTTCCGCGATAGCGATGGCTTCCTTTATGCCTATTTCCGGTTTAGCGATATGAATTGCGGCGGCTGAATTGAGAAGTACCGCGTTTCGTCTTGGGCCTTTTTCTCCCGCTAAAATACTCCTTGTTATCTGCGCGTTTTCAGCCGGAGTTCCGCCTAACATGTCTTCTTTTTTACAGCGTTCAAATCCAAATTGTTCGGGTTTAATTTCATAACTTTTAATAAACCCGTCTCGTAATTCGCAGACTGTAGTAGGAGCGCTAAGAGAAATTTCGTCTAACCCGTCCTGACCGTAAACAACCATGCCTCTTTTTACTCCAAGATTGCACAAAACTTTCGCCATCGGTTCAACCAGATCAAGCTCATACACGCCTAACAATTCCATGTTCGCGCCAGCCGGATTTACCAACGGGCCGAGCATATTAAAAATTGTGCGAATGCCAAGCTCGCGCCTGACGGGAGCTACATATTTCATTGAAATGTGGTAGTTCTGCGCAAAGAGAAAACAAAGATTGATGGTTTTTAAAAGATTCAAACTTTGCTCAGGGGGAATTGTTATATCGACGCCGAGCGCTTCAAGAACGTCCGCCGCCCCCGTTTTACTTGTCGCGGCGCGGTTGCCGTGTTTTGCAACAGGAAACCCCGCAGAAGAAATGACCAGCGCGGAAGTAGTCGATATATTGAAGGAATTGGAATGATCCCCGCCTGTGCCGACAATTTCCAGTACGTCCATGTCATGCAATATTCTGACGCAGTGCTTGCGCATCCCCGCGGCTGATGCGGTAATTTCATCAATAGTCTCGCCTTTCACGGACATTGCCGCAAGGTAAGCCGCCATCTGTATTTCGCTGGCTTTACCTTCCATAATTTCATTCATAACAGTTTCGGCGCATTCATAAGAGAGATTCTCTCTCTTTGCAGCCATTATAATCGCTTCTTTTATCATATTTATTCTATACCACAGATTCAATAAAATTACAATATAGAAACTGAATAAAAACTTTATATCTGTTTCCGCTTACTTGTATTTTACTTTTTAGATTGATAAAGTTTGAATATGACGACGCAGTTATCTCCCTACCGCTTGAGCAAGGCGCGGGACGTATACAATTTTTTTAACGTTTTAAACGCCGTTTCATGGAATCTGCTGGTAGGAATTATTATAACTTTATTTGCCCTCAGGTTGGACGCTTCCTCAACCTATATCGGACTTATGAGCGCCGCTTTTTATATCGCGTTATTTCTGCTTCCGCTTGGCAAAGTACTTGCAAAAAGGTTTTCAATAATCGGGATTTTTAGTTTTACATGGATAATGCGATCAATCTGTATGATACTGGCGGCGGCTGCCCCGTTTGTCGATTACGCGGGTCACAGAAATATTGCCCTTCTTTTAATTATAATGGGCGTGTTTTTGTTTCATCTTTTCCGGGGCGTTGGAATGATTGGTAATAATCCCGTTTTAAGTTTATTGGCAAGCGGCCCCGATCGCGGCAGTTATATGACGCAGGTTCAGATCATCAATAGCGCGATTGGAATGTTCGGAAGTTTTCTGATAGCGATGGTGCTTGGCATGGAGCCGCCGATTTTTGTGTTTTCTATTTTATTGATTATTGGAGTAATCACAGGAGTAATAAGCGGATATGTTATCAGAAAAGTGCCGGAACCTTCCATTCAAGAAGAAACAGAAAAACAGAAAACAAAACTTTCCGACATTTTTAAAGACGCTTTTTCCAATGATCATCTGCGAGTTTTTTTAATAATTTTCTTTTTAGTTATTCTTGTGTCAGCCGACGCGAAACCCACCCATGACGCAAAGCCCAAAAGCGGCGATAATTCGCAATCAACTCAGGCGGCGACTGCCCCATGCAGTGAGTGCCCCCAAAAAGGCGTTTCACCCTCCTGTCCGGCATAAAAAAATACCGATAATTACAGAGATGAGTATTCAGCAATTACTTGTATTTTTAGGGGCTTCACATTGAATAAAAAACCTCGTTTTTTTTGCGATTATTGTGGCAATGAAGTGGGCAGCGAAGTAAAAAACTGCCCATACTGCGGACGTATTTTCGCCTCAGTCCGCTGTCCGTCCTGCGGTTATTCCGGTCAGGACAGGATGTTCCAAAACGGCTGCCCAATGTGCGGCTATTCAGCCTCTCCGCCTCCAAAACAGCCCAAAAACCCAAGAATGAAGCCGCCCAGGATAAAACAACATCATGCAGGCGACCCTATCCCTTTTTGGATTTATGTCGTCACTTTTATCGCTCTTCTTACTGTGATTGCATTTCTTTCTTACTTTATTACTAGATAAAATGTTTTATTTTTACTACAAACCACATGAACACCACGAACTTTTAGCGCATAACGTTCCGACGGTAAAAGACGTTTTTTTGCGCCCGATAAGGAAAAATGCGAAGCATTTTTACGGGCGCAAAAAACGTGGGTGTAGTGAGGCGAGGAAGCCTTTAGGCGACCTAGTGTTCTGTAAAATACATATTACAAAATACCTATTTGGCAAATATATGAAAATATAAAGAAAAAAGATGGTAAATCATTCATTTTTATCATAATTACCTGCACTTATGCTATTAAATAATAAAATCAAAAATGCAACATTTTGTTGTCTGTCTTTTACGGAACACTAGCCGAATGGAACCCAAACCGCCTTCAGGCGGTTTGCGCATACAGACCTGTTATGTGCCGTTAATTCTGCTACGTTAGCCGCCAGCATGGAAGCTGGCGGGCTATAATAATTTTAATACATTTGAAATTTATTTATTCAAATATATTAGAATCCCAAAAAAGCTCCATTATGCCGACAAAATTTCCTAATAATTCACCATCGGAATCTTGGCTACCGTTGGATCTCTCTTCCAATGTGCTACCGTTCATTAAGTTTACGAATTTAAGGTATCGACAATAACTCATTTCCGCCGTTTTATCGGACCTGAAAGTTACAATAAGCCGCCCCATTTTCAAATCACCTTTTTCAGGTGCTTTTACCGTAAGAAGAAGTTGCGCAGTAAATTCATTCGCATTCCCGTTTGAACTTTCAATTTCCACAATCGTAGGCATTGCTCCCCGAAGAGAAGTAGCAAATTTGGCATCTGGCCCAAATAATTGCCTGACAGTTGGTGCAGGATACTTCCCAAGCATAGAGAAATATGCTATCGCATAATCAGCAGGATATGCTCCAAAATTTGCTTTGCCTGTGTTTTGTGCAAAACCGTTTATTCCTGTCATAAAGTACAAAAATAAACCTACCCCTAAAACCATTCTTTGTTTCATGCTCTTCCTTTGTGTTTAAAGTCCACATGACTTTAGTTTTAGCGGCGGCATGGATGCCGCCGTTTATCATTATCTCTGAAAACTTCAGAATTAATGGCACATAACGTTTTATATGTACAATAAAACCCGTAACTGAACCAGCATACAAATCAAAACTTGACACCCTTAAAACTGCAACAACCGCCTTAATAACGTCTGCCACTGTTTTCTTATCAAATTTTATCATATATCTTAATTTATTGCAAGACTAATAGTCTATAAATATAAAGACTTTTAGTCTATTTCGCTGTTTTCGTACAAATACGACAATTTTTTATACTGTTGGAGGGATAACCATGACCGATGTCCGTATTCTCTTGGCTAGAAACATGAAGCGTTGCCGGGAGATATTGGGAATTTCTCAGATGAAATTAGCGGAAAAAATCGGCTGTTCGCCTACCCTGATAGGAAAAATAGAAATTATGAAGCGGTTTCCTTCTGCGGATACCCTCAACCAGATAGCAAAAGCTCTTAAAATAGAGCCAGCAGACTTATTTTCAAAAACCGATGAATCAAACACCTTAAAAACAATGAAATCACAGCATGATCAAAAAAATGCTCTTAAAAAGAAAATTCTCAAAGCCATTGATGAAACATTGTAATTCATGATTAAGGCTAGTAAAAATAATAAAGGGATCAAAAAATATTCTACCACTAACCACACGAACCAACACGAACAACAACAAGATATGTGCAAAAAGTTCGTGGTGTTCGTGTGGTGCGCACTGTCGGTCACCTAAAGGTGACCTTGCTTTTAAAACAAACTGCGGCATTTATTGGTGCTACGCTATGCGGCATTATTCATCTACACGGCTACGCCGTGCGTTTATTTAGCGCGTGGTAAATTCTTAATCTCCCCTTCTCCTCAATTTATCTCACCATCACCGCCCAAATACGCAATTCCTGCGCTGACCAATGAACAATTAATAAGCGAAGGCTGTCATAGCCGCTTAAATCATTATCAATAACCGCTTCTGAAAAAACGGACTTTATAACGCTTTCCGTTTTTAAATATTCATCGGGCAATTCTAAAATCAGGCGCGATAAAGACGCTCCGTCATTTTCCTTTACATATTTGTTTACGGCATTATAATAATTCTCTGCAAAGGATTTTACCACGGATATTTTTTCGTCTGAAACTTTCTTCTTACCAAGAGCGGTTTTAACAAATTCAAGAGCTTCTTCCGCTTCGTCCGCCGCCAGAGTCGCGGCAAGCGAATTATCCGCCGCGAACTTGGCTAAAATTTTGTAAAACTTTTTTTGAGTGTCAATTATGGCGGCGATTGCAAGAATAATCTCGTCCCTTAAATACGACTGCGGATTTTTTTCGCGCAAAAGACCCAATAACACATGAACAGATTCAACATTGTGATATATGCCGAGAGCTTCCGCGCCCATGATTTTTAGCCGAGGGTTATCCGAACTTAAAATTAATTTTTCTATCTCAGGACGAAAATCTTCATCTTTCATTTTTGCAAGCGCGATTATCGCTTCTCCCGCGAGCATATAATCCCCTGATTTGGTAATTTCACGTAACATAGGAATGGCATCGGTACAATTATGTTTTCCTAAAATACGCGCGGAAATATAAGCGGTGGTGTAAGGATTATTCACAGCGTCGTCAACTAACGCTTTTTCCGCTTTCTTGCTCAGTTTTTGAAGCATCTCAAGCGCCCTTATCGCTTCCGTGCGCGTTGCCATTTTTGGCGAACACGCCCTTTCCAGTATTCCGTCAATCGCGAGGTGGGAAGGGGTATTGTGCAGTTCGCCAAGAAGCATTTTTTCTTGTAATGAATCTTCCGCTTTATTCAGTTTGCCTAACAAACTAATCGCGCGAAGGTCCCTGACGGAGAAAATAACTTCCAGCGCGTTTGACAGCGGAAGGGAGCCTAAAGGCTTCATTTTCTTTTGCATGGAGAGGGCAAGTACCGTTAAACCTACCAATATAATAAAAAGTATTTTAAACGCCAAAAAATGAGAAAGCCCGATAAAACGGAAAAAGTCAAGGAAAAGCCCGGCTAAAAAAGAGCCGCTTGCGCCTGCAATGCCTAAAATAAAAAAATAGAGGATTCCCATGTCAAGAGTTTTTTCGGGCGGAACCAATCCAAAAAAGTAAGTCTGCGCGATTCCTTCAGAGCCAAGAAAGCCGAAGTTAAGCATAAAAAATAAAAACGACAGAAAAAGAATAGAGCCGGCAACATTACCAATAGCCGTTTGCGGAATAAAAATAACAGGTATTAAACTTATAAGCCCTAGAATCACGCAAACAAGGAAAAGCGGTTTTGCGCCGACTCGATCCACTAAAAATTTTACAATTAAGCCGACCATAAGATAGCCAAGCCCGCCGAAGACGGAGTACAGGGAAATTAAACCATCGTTATGCCCAAACACTTCGCGAGCGTAAACGATAACAAATGTTCGCGTAACGCCTGACACAAGAATAACTAAAAAGAAAATTATTAAAAAAACTCGCAGATGATCATTGGAAAAAGCGTCTTTAAAAATGTCGGAAAGTTTTGTTTTCTGTTTTTCTGTTTCTTCTTGAATGGAAGGTTC
>NZ_BDHF01000050.1:0-33303 GCF_054786115.1 Treponema sp. R80B11-R83G3
ACGCAACACGCAAGACGCAACACGCCACACGCAACACGCAACACGCAACACGCAACACGCAACACGCAACACGCAACACGCAACACGCAACACGCAACACGCAACACGCAACACGCAACACGCAACACGCAACGCAATTATACTCACCTAACAATAATCGTGTCAACTATACAAATCACTTAACACCGTTTTTTTCATCAAAAAATAATATTATTTCTCATTTTCCAATCTTTGGGAAAACGCCAAGCGACTTTCAGTCGCACGACTTTCAGTCGCGCGCCCCTCGGTCGCATAAGGCTTTTTCATATATCAATTTTAAGGAGTTTTCTATGAAAAACAAAAGCAATGTACCTTTGGTACACCTAATCGGGATTATCGCCCTTGTAGCGGTAATTGGGTTTTCAATGGCGGCTTGCAGCGGCGATGATGACAACGGCGGCAAAAAAGACGACAGCGGATGGAAAGCCGTAACGGACACCACATTCGGCACAAGCAGAATCAATGCAATCGCATGGGGCGGCGCTGCCGGACAGGAAAAGTTTGTCGCAGTGGGCGGAGATAGTGGCATAGTCAACAGCGGCAAAATTGCGTATTCGTCTGACGGCGTAACATGGACAGCCGTATCGAACACCACATTCACAAATGCCTTTAACGGCATCACATGGGGCGGTACTGCCGGAAATGAGAAGTTTGTCGCTGTGGGAAATGGAGGCGCAGTGGCGACTTCGCCTAACGGCGTAACATGGACAGCCGTAGCGGACAGCATATTCGATATATGGTTCTACGCAATCGTCTGGGGAACTGACAAGTTTGTCGCCGTGGGCGGCAATGCAAGTATTGCGTATTCGTCTGACGGCGTAACATGGACAAAATTAGACAGGCAAGTAATTGGAGGCGTATTCGGCTCAAGCAATAACTACATAAGGGACATCGCCTATAGCGACGACTATTGGGGACCGGGTACCGCCAAGTTTGTCGCCGTGGGCGACAATGGAAAAATGGCATATTCGTCTGACGGCGTAACATGGACAGCCGTAGCGGACAGCAAATTAAACTTTACAATCTACGCAATCGCCTGGGGCGGCAACATGACCAACGCGTTTGTCGCCGGGACTCCCACCGGCAAAATCGCATTTTCGAGTGATGGTATAATATGGATCAACAGACTAGGCGACATAGAAATAAACAGCACATTCGGCGAATGGGGCATCAATGCTATCACCTATGGCAACAATAAGTTTGTCGCCGTGGGCTGGCAAGGCAAAGCGGCGTATTCGTCTCAAGTCGGCGACAGCCAAAGCGCCGGCTGGACATGGACTGCTATAGCGAATACAACATTTAACACAAGCGACAACGCACGAGGTGAAATCAGGGGAATTGCCTATGGTAACGGCAAATTTGTCGCCGTGGGCGAAACTCAAAACGACGGCGGCTCATTACCTCATATAGCGTACTGGAACGACAATTAAGAAAACCAAAGGGAGTGCAACTGTGCCTGAGACCGGTTTTCGGTAGTGTCGTTTGACAAATCAGCGACACTACCTGTAAAGTTCGGTTCCAGCCGGGCTTCGTCCGAGTCTGGAGCCAAAATAACGAAAGAAAGTGTACCTTACCTTGCAGAGTATGTTAAATATGGGAGTTAATCACACTGGTAAAAATGCTTATTAGCGCTTTAAGATGTATGCCCAATAAAATCCCTGACTGTACTAAATAAATCTTTGGGCATACATCTTTGTCAACACTCAAACGCCTTCTGCTCAACATTCACCATCCTAACCTGATCAGTCATCTCCACCGCATGCCCCGTTCTAAGGTAGTAAAGCCAAAGCGCAGTGGTAACCGACACCACTTTTTCATGGTGTACCTTGACTCCCGACCAGCCCCATATGTAGCGTATAGGCTTGGGAGTTTTGCCAAAGAGAAAACTATAGTTATCATTGCGTTTACCGAGCCTATCATATTTTTTGTGTTCAGCAAAACTCCAGACTGTGATGTGCTTATTAGCGCAATAAGATGTATGCCGAATAAATTCCTTGAGTACAGTCAGGGCAGGGCTGCGGGTGGCAAAAACATCTTCTGGAATTCCCCGCCGTAGGAGACTTGGGAATAAAACAAAGAAAATTCAGAGAATAAACGTCCACCGCCTAATAAAAAAAAGATTTCGAAGTATAACGCTAATATTTGTTTATTAGGCGGTGGAAGGCTCCGTAGGCGGGTTCCCCAGAGTTTTTGCCACCCGCAGCCCTGCCCTGACTGTACTAAATAAATTACTTGGGCATACATCTTAATCATCACTCAAACGCCTTCTGCTCAATATTCACCATCCTAACCCGATCAGTCATCTCCACCGCATGCCCCGTTCTAAGATAGTAAAGCCAAATACGACATTCCTTCTTTACATGGGTAGCAAAAAGATTTGAAATAGCCTGATAATAACAGGCCATCTGCGCCGTATGCTCCCAGGGTTTCTCGCTGCTGTCAGTTTTAAAATCCACTATATGCACCGCGTCCTTATCCGCGAAAAACAGGTCTATAGTGCCATTAATAAAAATTTCTTTTCCTGCTTTGCTTTTTAACAGCGTCCTAAACGGAAACTCGCTCTCCCGTTGCTTCGCCATTTGCGCTATCTTTCCCAGGGGAGAAGCCACAAAACGGCGGGCTAATTTCTTGCCCGCTTCAAGCAGAATGTTAAATTCATCTTCATTTAAAAGCCCTGAAATATTTGACGGGATTACAATCTCCGTATTTTCCAAAAGCGCCTCAACGCAAATGTGGGCGATTGTTCCAAAACTGCCCGAATTAAATCTTTCAGACGCTTCATCATCGCTTTGTGAAAAACGGGACAGTATTGAATCTACTTTTCTAAAAACATCTCTTGATTTAATACCTGAAAATTCTTCTTTAACAGGCAGCTCTTTACCCTCGATTTCTTTGTTTTCTTCTTCGTTTTTTTTCAGTGATACCGGCGTTATGTGATTTTTACGCAGAAAAAGAGTTTTAATAATTTCCTTTCTTTCATAAAAAGGAGAAACTTTCTTAAAGAATTCATTTAATCCATTTTGATCGTTTGTTATGCCGTAAAGGCCTGTTTCCTGTTTTTTTAAATCTTCTTCCGTTAAAACGGGTATTTCTTCCAGATTGAAAAAACTTGAATCTTTTTTTAGGCCCTCGTCTGGAATATGGGAGGCAATCGCCGGTAAAAGAAGACCGAACATCGTGTCGTTATTCAAAATCGAATCGCCTTCAATATAATTTTCTTTTCCTTTGGATTGTTCTTCTTCTATATGTTTTTTTAATAAAAGCGAAAAATCATCTGTTTTAATTTTATCATCAATATTAAGAGAGCCTGTTATATACAGTTCTTTTTCCGCCCTAGTCATAGCGACATATAAAAGCCGCCTGAGTTCGGCGGTTCTTTTTCTTTTTGTTTCTTCATTAGCCTGTTCCCAGAAAAAGTTTTTACGCTTTCCTGAAATTGAACGGCACTCAAGCGGCGGCGGCGGGCTGAAAACAAGACCTGCCGTATCGGAAAGATATACGTCGTCGCAGTTGTCTACTTGGCTTTTTTTCCCGCAGGAACAAACAAACACGACGGGAAATTCCAACCCCTTGCTTTTATGTATTGTCGTAATATGAACGGCGCTTTTTCGTTCAAGAGGAATTTCAATCTCGGACAGCCGTTCTCCTGAATCCCTAAGTTCAATCATTGAATCCGTAAAAGAGGCAAGCCCCTGATTCTCAGCGTCAGCGTTAGCCGTTAGATGAAAAAGATAATCAAACAATTCCCTGTAGACGCTTGTCTGAGGGTTCCATTCCGTTTCGTAGCGGTATCCTTCGTTATACCATAACTCGCTTACAAGCTCGCTAATATTTTTTACTTTTGCCTTTTCACAAATTGACAAATAGACATTTTTTCCGCAAAGATATTTTTCCTTATCAGCGGCTTCAAGAAACTCAAGCGGTTTGCCGTCAAATGGCTGGGAGTCATTTGGAGCTTCACCGTAAACGGAAAGGCAGGCGGCGGTTCCCGATAGGGAAAGTCCCGCAAAAGGAGAGCGGAGCATCTCGGCGTAGGCGGCTTTATCCATTGGATGGGCGGCCAGGCGAAGGACTGATAAAATATCATTTACAGGGCCGCCGTAAAATAAATCGTTAATATCTTCGCAAGCGTATGGAATTCCCAGTGTTCTTAAATGTTTTTCATAAAAATGCTGAGTCGAGCGCTTGCGAAAAAGAATTGCAATATCATCGGGCTGATATTTTTCTGACAGTAATTGTTCTATTTTCTCGGCGACAAACCGCGCTTCATTTTCATCTGCGGATAAGCGATCATTTTCTTCCGCCTCAGCTTTTTTATTTAAAATACAAAGTGTTAAATTTCCGCCGCCTGTGCTTCCCGCGTTAAGAGCGGCATATTCAGCTTCATAGAGGGGCAGGTTTTTTGACCGCGAGAAAACGGAATTGTATTTTACAGACGGAGTTTTTTCTTCGGAATCTGGATAAATTCCGCCAAAAATAGCGTTGAAAGCGCCTATTAAACCGGCGGAAGAGCGATAATTTGTTTTTAAAGGGAGGTCATCGCTTTTTATTTCTTCTTTTAACTTGCGAAAGACGGATACGTCGGCCCCCCTGAAAAAATAAATAGACTGTTTTTCATCTCCCACAAAAAATAGTTTCCCTTTGCATAAATCTTCCGCAGGAGGAACGCCCTTATTTAATTTATTCGATCTTTCTGCAAGAAGAAAAAGAATGTCTTTTTGAAGTTCATTATTATCCTGAAACTCGTCTATCATTATTGATTTAAAAGCGTCTTTTTCGCTGCGCCTTATATCGGTTTGCTCAATAAGAATGGTTCTGGAAAGGCTTGCCACATCGTGGAAAGTAAGAACGCCCTCCGTCCGCTTTCTTTCAAGATAACGCTTTTGCAATCTTGAAAGCAAAGACATTATCGAAATAATAAAACCCGCCTGCATGCACGAAATTGCCAAAGCTGAAAAGGCATCGTAAATATCACGAAGTAAATAGATATTCTTCTTTACAGGATTATCGGATTTTTTTCCTCCTCTTAAACTTATAATTTTTATGGCATGTAAAAAAAACAAAAACTTTAAAAAGGATTTATGCAGCGGATGGGATTCAGCTTCTTCAATTACCGTTTCTACCGGAGTATTTTTTAATTGATTAAAATATTTTTTTATATCGGCGCTCCAAGGTATGTAATTATTTTCAGCTTTTTCTTTTTCAATTACCTGGACAAGAATAGGAAGAAACGAATTATCCTCGCCAATGTCACGCTTAATATCGTCTAACACTTTTTTTATATTTTTAATCTGGTTATCCCACTGCGAGCAAAGAACGTTAAATTGATAATCTAAATCAGCCAAAAAATCACGGGGCTTGTCGATTAAACTGTAATTAAATAAAACGTCGGCAAATATATTGTGAACAATGTTGTTAGGACGATTTCCCGAATAAAGTCTCTTTACCGCCGGATGATGGCGGTGCGTTATAAAAAATGGATACGAAACTTCCAAAGCGATATTATAGCACCTCTGTTGATCAATTTGAAAATCAGGCCTTATACCGTAACGGGGCGCGCATTGTTTTACAATCGAAGTGCTGTATGAGTCCAATGTTTGTATTCTAGCGTGAATAAAATCATCAAGCGCTTTTTGCGCCCTTTGGCTCTTTATGCCGCTATCCTCCTGAGCGATTTGCGAAAGCAGCGAGTATATCCTTTTATACATTTGCGCGGCGGCTTTCTTTGTAAATGTAAGCGTTAATATTTCATCTACTTTATAACCTTTCTCTGTGAGAAGCCAGGCAAAACGATGGGCAAGCACCATAGTTTTGCCCGAGCCGGCTCCCGCCGCGACAACGGCGTTCTCTTCACAGAAAGCGGCTTTTTTTTGTTCTTCATTTAACCGCTTAATATTTGTTTTTTCATTCATCAATGTTTCCCCAAAGTGTTTTTATTTTCGCGTCCGATAATATAGACTGTCCGGCATAGGCGCTGATAATCGCAGTTGAAACAATCGTTGTTGTCCTGCGGAAAAACCGTAAAATTACCGGACGATATTTCTTCTGTAAATTGCTCCGTTCTGTTTTTAAATTCGCTAAATATTTTCATATAACGTTCACTACTTCGGATAATTTGATCCTCTTCTTTAGAAGGAATATTTTTATTTGCGCTCTTATCATGAACCGTTCCGATTATAACTTGCGGTTTTTGATCGAGAATACTGTAAAAGAGGGCGGTGTATACTTCAAAATGTTCGTTTTTTTCGATTAATGTTATATACATGGGGAGTTGAAAATCAGTAAGAGGCGTTTCTTCGTCTGCGGTGCAATCACAACGGGCGGGCATATATTTTAATTTAAAATCGACAATGACATATTTATCAATTCCATCACGATTTTCTTTTAGAATACAATCAATAAATCCGTTAAGTATATATGTGTCATTTTCATATTTATAATTACACTCGCTTCCGGCCACTTTGTATCCGGCAAAAAAAGAAAGAAAAGAAGAAAGGCATTTTTCAAGATGATAATTAACATCGTCTTTTCCGGCGCGTAACAGGCGTGCGGTAAGGGCGCTCATCTGGGGATGACCGTCAGTTTTTAATAACGGGAAACAGTCAAAAATTTTGTTTATGCTTTTTTCAAGCAAAGTGCGGTAAGACGGTGGAAGAGACAAACCTAAATCCGTTTGCTCTGGTACAAGCAGAGGAGAGCCGTTTTTTAATTCTGTAAAAAAATTATTTAATATAGCGTGGTAAACAAGACCAGATAAATTTTCCGCCATTAGGCTTGTTTCAATTCGGGAGTTTTCAATAGCGAATACATTTTCAAAGAGCCATTTAAAAGAGCACTGATAATATTTTTGAAGCGATGTGGCGGATACGCTGTATTTGCCTGTTTTAGCGTATTGTGTTTTAATAATGTCTTTTATTTTTTCGCCGGCTGTCCATTTTCCACTTGAAGTGCTTTTTTTACTGCGGCGGTTTTTCCAGTTTGTAAATCCGTTTATTTGACTCTCATGAAGTTTTTCATCATTTGTAATAGCAAGTGAAGAATAAAAAGCGCTTTCAGCGTCAAAATAATCCTGCGCGAATTTATCAGCAAACGCCGCGTCTGTCGAATAACGCGTTCTCGGCTCTGAAGGAGAATCAATTTTTGAATGCGGTATGGCAAAGCCTGAAAAAGTTTGCTCACTGCAAAAAAAAGCCGAAACTTTTTTAGAGTTATATTTGTGCATATTAATAAAGCTTAAAGACGCGTCTTCATCGAGAATACCCAACTCTTCGCGTTTTTTTCTGGGGAGAAAATCAAGGCGCGAATAAACAACGGATAGGCTTTCCTGTCCCGCGCCGAGTATTATATGGCAGTCAAAAGGAGCCGCCGCCGCAGTCTTGTAAGGAAGAATCGCCACGCCCGATAACTCCTGTTGCGGAAGGTACGGGACTTCGTCTAAATATTCAGTAAAAAATAAAAATGGATCCGGCGCTTTTACATCGGGAAAACTTTTTTCTATCTCTACAAGATTCATTAATTCTGAGATACAGCGGGACAGAATAAGATCGCTTTCTTCGCCGCAAGTCTCCATATCAAAAAAATATTCACGAAAAATAAAATACTGCCTGCGAATTTCATTGAATGACTCACAGCGGCGAAAAGAGTTAAGCCGTTTTCTTAGCTCATTAAAAAGCTCACGCGTTTCCCTGTCATAAAAACGTATGGGGTTATTAAAAGCGTCTTCCCAAACATTGATGTATTTTTCCTCTCCGTCAATTTCCTCGACCCATGAATATAGGCAGTTGTTATCTATTCCGAATTGTACAAGTTTTTCTATGGGAAGAGAGTTTTTCCAGGGAAGAGCTTTATTCATTATTAGGGAGACAAGGGCTGAAAAAGGAAAATTCTGCGAAACACATTCAAGTATGGAGCGGAAAAAGCCGCCCGCCGGATAATCACAGAGTAGTTTGCTTGAACGTTTTACAAAGGGGATATTTCTGTTAGTAAACTCACGCAACACATAGGGTTCGTAATTCTCTGAGTTAGGGACGCAAACGGCGATTGAATCCCAGTTTACGCCGTGATTTTCATTTAAGGCGCGAATGTAAAGAGCGGCTTCTTTTATTTCGCTTCGGGAATTTGGGTAAAAAAAAGTATCGCTTTTTAAATCATCAGTATTTGACGCTCTTATTGTTTTAACATGACGGCTGTCAGCCAACAATTCCCTATATTCGCCATAATCGGAAAGTGACTCAGGAAAAAAAATAAAAACCTCTTTTCCCTCATCATTAAAAGGCGGAGTTTCCCAAGCCGGTTCAAAAAGATTATGCTCGCTAAGAAAAAGCGCGTAACGCCGTATCAGGACAAATAAATCCTTATCATCGCCTTCCATTTTGGAAGCTGCGTTTTCCGCTTCATTGCCAAGGATACTGTCCGCAGTTAAGCCTGTAACCTTTTTAAACCATACGCCAAGCTGTGGTAAAACGCCTGTGAGCCACGGCGTAAATTGAGCCGCCGCTTGCGCCCACTCTGCTTTAATTAGTGATGAAAAAATCGGCGTTTTTCCTTGCGCCGCATTCTGCGCGTTTTCATTAACAAGACTGCTTACAAAAATTTTTCTAAGTACGGACGGGATACTCCTTTTATTTTGCACTTTGGACTTAATTGAATTCTGTTTAAAATCATCCCATGCGATAAATTTATTCATCGCGATTGTCCCCTCTTGAAGGCGGAGCAAGCGGTCAGCCCAGCCGGATGCGCTTATATCTGTCGGAAAAACAAACAATGAATTTGAGTTGTTGATGTTTTCAATAAGGGTCTTTTCAACAAGATTCATGTATGGTTAGTGTAAAATAACCGGTGATTTTTGTCTACTAATATTTTGATACGCCTCATAAATTTCTTGCTTTCAGCGTTGTGCTGGTACTGGTCAGCGTCAGCCTTTTGCTCATGCCGTTTATGCAAAAGAGATTGTTTGATGCGGACTGGACAGACGGTCTTTACCTTCGGGATATGGAAGAATATTCCTTGCCATTTGCTCAGCTTGAGTGATAATAACAAAAATTAAATTTTTTCTATTTTATCAGGCGAGACGCTGACCTCAACCATTTCTCCGTCTTCACCCTCTTCAAATAAAACGGTTATGGCGTCTCCTTTGCTATAAGTTACCGAACCTACGGTCTCCGCTTGAATAATTTCCCCGCTATGGCCTATTTCAACGTCTTCAAGGATTTTTACCCTGTCGTTAAGCTTAAATGGGTTCGTTTTTTCAAGGGGTTTCGGTTCAATCTTATCAGGCACGTTATCGGTTGATCCGCCGCTTTTTTTGCCCATATTATAAACAGTCAGTACAAGTTGTTCCAACTGGGCCATTTTCATGTTTTTTAAGTCGTTATTAAAAAATTTTTTGATAACATAATTTGCATCCGTAGCATCTTCAATTTTAATATCTTCAATATTCATAAAAGCCTTCTCCTCTTAGTTATAAAAATACTATATAAGACGCTTTCTGTCAAGCAGATCGCCTCCATCTTAAACCTTCTTTTCCTCCCCATAGTAACAAGTCAAATACACCCCCTTAATCTCCTCGATCAGCGGATACCGGGGATTCGCGCCGGTGCATTGGGCTTGATGTTTCCTATTAGTGTCGTGGAACACCCAACCTTATTGGCCAAAGCCATTTTAGATATTCCTAAAATTTGGCGGTATTTTTTCATATTTCGTGCTAATAACTGGCGACAATCGGTCATTTTGGCCTCCATAAGAGACATTTTATTGTCCCTGTTGAGGTATATGCCGCCAATAACCAATAATACTTATTATAATCAGTTTTTCGCCTGCTTGTTTTTTCATAATGTTAATACGAAGTAGGAGCTATAGTTCCTTTTATAACCTGTTTTTATTTAGTATAAAAAATGATCTGTCATAATATCAGTTTAGCTTATTAATTATATTTTATTAGTTATACATTATTTAACAGATATATATCAACTAAAAGTATAACTAAAATTATAGGAGATTTGAATCTCAATCATGCTAAACTCCATTCATTAATAATTGCATTGAGTTGTTTCTTTATATTTGAAAAATCCCTACCAAGATCAAGTGCTTTTACGCCGATCCGATTACCGCCTAAATCATATATCATGGTAGGAAAAATATCTTCATCTGTTTTTGCATAAAGAAGCATTCCACTGACCAATCCTGTATTATTTTTGTCTTCATTTTTTACATAGGCGAATATCTGATACAGATTATTTGATTGGAATGTATCGGAATCATACTGTGTTTGCATTATTTTTCCGTAGTACTTTGCGTCAATGTCTTGTATATTTTCAAAATACTCTGTTTCTATTTCTTTGTAATTATTGTGTTGCAAATTCTGATAAGCATAGGAAAGCATATAGTAGATATTTTTTATGACTATGCTTTGTTTATCTTTAGTCATGCAAAATACCGCGTAATTTTCTCGCCCAGCTTTGAGCTTTAGCCTCATCGTCAAACCAGTATTCATTGAGCATTGGTATAAGGTCATATTCAATTACTTCGGAAAGCCATCCATCAGTGCATATTTTCTGTCCACAGAAATAGCTGTGCCCTATGCAGAACCCCTTGCCGAGTGAGGCATCTTTCTCTATATCACGGTTAAGTTCCCTTATAAGTTCAATTAGATCATCAAACGCTTTATTGTTTAATGATTTTTGATAAGATTTGAAATTGTCGTTTTCAAACGCAGGCCTCATATCGAAAAAGCTAAATCTTCTGCGAAGGGCATAATCAATAATAGCAAGGCTTCTGTCCGCCGTATTCATCATGCCGATTATATAGAGATTCTTAGGTACGGAAAAGTGAAGGCCGTTATATGCCATCGTAATTTTCTTACCGCGATAATCTTTTTCTATCGTCATAAGCAATTCGCCAAATATCTTGCTGAGATTACCACGGTTTATTTCGTCAATGATAAAGTAAAAATTGTCATCGGGATTGTTTTCAGCTTGACGGCAAAACTCATAGAAAATTCCGGTTTGTAATCTGAAACCTGTTTCATCAGGCTTATAACCCATAATAAAATCTTCGTATGAGTAGTTTTGATGAAACTGGACGATTTTTACTCTGTTATCATCTTCTCTACCAAGTATGGAATATGCCAAACGTTTAACCATAAATGTCTTGCCGACTCCGGGAGCGCCCTGTAATATGATATTTTTCTTGTGTTCCAGAAGCGCCGCTAACGAATCATATTCTTCCTCCGATAAGAAAACCTTGGAAAGAAAGTCTTGCTTTGTATAGACATCGTACCGTTCATCATCAACGGAGGGATTTTGATCCCTGATAATATCAAGCAATAGTTCATATTGGTCCTTTGTCAGTTTAAAAAGACTGCCGTTAGGATTAACATAAAATTCCGTTTTTTGAAATTCATCAATGTCTTTGATGGCACTGTATTCAATAGGTTTAGACAACCCTTCCTCTTTAACAAAATATACAGACTCACCGTCATTTCCTCTGGAAATTTTACATATAGCGACGATTTGCTTAACAGGGGTAGATTCATATCCAATGAGAAGATCACCGGCCTTGGCAGCTAGAAAGTTTTAATATATCCGCCGTTTATTCCCGTTTTCATTGAGCAGCGTGTAGCCGTGGTCATGACACTACAGCCGGTTGCCCTGGAAATACGTTTTGCAAGGTAGGAAGAACCGCTATTATAAAAATTCTTGGATTCCCCGTACTCTTGGCTTAACTGCGTACAAGTCGCTTCACCGCCTATATGCAACATACGCTTCATTATGGCTTTTGAATCATGCGTGAAGATATTTTTATCGGATAAAAGCTTTAACCACTCTTCCTTATCAATACCCGGTGAGTACTCCTCTTCGGTCGGCCACCATCCATCTGTTGTTTTTTCAATTTGCCTGCTCCCATAAAACACAATATCTTCGGTTAAAATATGAAAGTCATTGTCAGGGCTATCTTCTTCTGTCAAACGGTTTTTACTCAAATTTAGCAATTCATTGTCTTGCTTAACCACTTCAAGAATTTCATTGCACATATCAAAGTATTTTTGTAATCCTTCGGGCCTTCCCATTTTAGGCACGTCCGAATATTCGATTTTTGCCGCAAAATCCCTGAATTTTCGATATTTGAAGATATAGTATTTATTTGGATTCTGGAAAAACAGATAAACACTGACAGAATTTGCCGTTTGATAATGTTGGCGCCATGAACCGCCGCCGTATTTCAGGCGCAATTCTTCCGCCCTTTCAATAAAATTATCAATTCTTTCGGTAACCGGACTATGTTCATCAAAAAGCGCTATAAACATAGCCCTTACAGCTTCAGGGGCTTCTTGAGCCATTTCGCAGATCATACCTCTTGCATAAAAATTATAGGACGTAAGCAAATTTTTCGCTTTGGACAAGGCGCGATTTAACATTGCCGGAAAATCAGCGGCGTTTTCATCCCAATTATCCTGAAAGCACTTTACCGCTTTCCATTTATAAATTTCTTCCTCATGAATTTGTTTAAAATCCTTTTTATATTTAGAAATAATTGCCGCTAAAGCATTTTTATTAAACATACTGCTCTCCTTTTCCATTATTGTTATTAGTTCTGTCCATTGTGCAATATAATTTCTAGAAGTACCGTATTAATATGGTTTTATTATCCTTTCCCATAGCCCCTTTACGGGGCGCAGTTTTTGCCACCTCGGAGAATTGAACTCCAGACACGCAGATTTTCAGTCTGCTGCTCTACCAACTGAGCTAAGGTGGCCAAAAGCGTTCTAACCCTTAACTTTTTTAAATATGCCAAAATCCTCAAAAATAGTCAATAGGGGCATACTTTATGGAGATATGGGGATTCGAACCCCAGGCCTATAGATTGCGAACCTATCGCTCTACCAACTGAGCTATATCCCCGGTACTTCTATTTAGCCCAAAATTTTATTTTTAGTCAAGATGTCAGTGGTTCGCAAAAGGTTCTCACGAAGATTACAAAGGTACTAAGAACACAAAGGGGAGCAATAAACCGCACCCACACAGGGTGTAGATGAATAAATTCTTTAGGCATACATCGTGTAATAGTATAATTCAGGTATTAGACTTTTATAAATGCTATTAACATGATATAATGATTAAAAAGGGAGAAAAAAATGAGTAATTTCAATCCAAAAGAATTGTCCGATTTTGCTTCGCATTATGGCTTTCATTATAAAAATATAAATCCGGACGCGCTTGTAAAGGACGTATTAACGGAGATGGACAGGGGGCTTAACGGCAAGAAATCAAGCCTTCCCATGATTCCGTCGTATATTTCTCCAATTACAAATATTCCTCCCGGGAAGACAGTCCTTGCGCTGGACGCGGGCGGAACCAATTTAAGGGCAAGCCTTGTTCATTTTAAAGAAAACGGCGAGGCCGTCCCGCAGGGAACAAACAAGATGCCTATGCCGGGAACTTATGGCCATGTAAACGCCCAGCAATATTTTGAGGCAATCGCAAATGTTACATTGCCCTTGCTTAATGACGCAAAGATTGAAGGCATCGGTTTTACATTTTCTTATCCAATGGAAATTACGCAGGACGCTGACGGAATTCTTTTATCGTTCAGCAAGGAAGTGGACGCTCCAGACGTGATTGGAAAGGCAATCGGCAGAGGACTGCGCGACGCTCTTTCTGCAAAGGGCTGCAAGTATTCAGGTCCAATCGTTTTGTTAAACGACACCGTCGCTACCTTGCTCTCCGGTCTTGTATCAATTTCTCCCGATGGAGAGGCTTCGCGTACAATCGCTGACTTTAGCGTTAAAAGCGGCCCTGTTATCGGATTTATTTTAGGAACAGGTTTTAACACGGCTTACACGGAAACCGTCATTCCAAAAATCGGCTTTAATTCCCCTTCTTCACCGCAAATCGTGGTATGCGAAAGCGGAAATTTCAGCGTCAATTACCGAGGCAAGCTTGATAAAGAATATGACAGCACGACAAAAAACCCCGACGGATACCTTCTTGAAAAAGCGACGGCGGGAGCGTATCTTGGCCCCTTGACATTACACATTCTAAAACAGGCGATAAAAGATAAAGTTTTACGTTTTAGAAAATCAGATGAACTTTTAAATATGCCCCATCTTGAAACAAGAACTTTAAATGAGTTTACCCACGCTCCCCTTTCAAATCAAGGTCCGTTAGGCTCTCTCTTTGGCGCCGATGAAAGCGCCGCTCTTGCAGTAATGCAATACATTACGTCGATTGTTACTGAGCGCGGCGCTTTGTTTTCTGCGGCAGTGTTAGCCGCAACCGTCATCAAGTCCGGCGGCGGATATGAACCGTATTCGCCAGTCAGAGTCGCCGTGGAGGGAACTACATACCTTATTTACAAAGGAATGCGCCGCTCCCTTGAATCTTATCTTCATCAAATGCTTTTCAAGGAAAAACCGCGCCCATATATCGTCTCTCCTGTGGAACAGGCGAGCCTTTTCGGGGCAGCGGTCGCGGCATTGTCAAAATAATTTTATCACAGGAGAAAAAAATGTCAGATAACGAAATAAACATACCTTTACGAAACGATATTGCCGTATCCGACACATGGGATTTGTCAAAACTTTTTCCCAATGATGAGGAATGGAATAAGTCCCTTGCTGAATTTGAAAAAATGATAGAAAAAATTCCGTCATTTCAGGGAACGTTGGGAAAATCCGCCTCTCACCTCGCGGATTATCTTGATTTTTCAACTCGCCTTAACCTCTTAGGCGAGAGGCTTGGCAATTACGCGTTTTTAAGGCAAAGCGAAGATGAGGGGGCGGCACCAGCCCGCACGATGGTTGGAAAAATAACGATGGCGGGCGCAAAAGCAGGGGCCGCATCTTCATGGGATAACCCGGAAATACTCGCCATTCCGCAAAAAGAGATGGAGGCATTTTTACCGCATGAAAGATTGACGGATCACCGTATTTCTTTGCAAAGGATTCTGCGCTACAGACCGCATATTTTAAGCGACAAGGAAGAGCGTATAATAGCTATTCACTCGGAGGGGGAAGGGGCGGTTAGCGACGCTTTTTCCGTGCTTACAAATGTTGATTTTAACTTCGGCATGATTGACACTAAGGAAGGCAAACGCCCCCTGTCACAGTCGTCTTTTTCTGTCTTCATGGAAAGCGACGACCGCGATTTGCGCAAGCGCGCGTATCAAACTTTCTACAACTGTTTTGAAGCGCACAAGAATGTTATCGCAAGCCTTTATTCCGGCTCCGTCAAACAGGATGTGATTCACGCCCGCATAAGGGGCTACCCATCCGCACGCGCGGCCTCCCTATTCGGTAATGATGTCAGCGAGTCTGTTTACGATAATCTTATAACGTCTGTAAATAACAACCTTGACGCATTACACCGCTATTACAGCCTTCGCAAACGCGCGCTTAAATTGCGGGAACTTCGCCATTATGACGTATACGCGCCCATTGTCTCCGCAGCGAAAAAAACAACAAGCTGGAATGAGGCCGTCGATCTTGTAAGCGGCGCGCTTTCCCCGTTAGGTGACGAATATGTCTCCGTCCTGCGCGGCGGGCTTCTTGGCAGATGGGCCGACCGTTACGAGAACAAAGGCAAACGCTCAGGCGCGTTTTCCGCCGGAAGTTTCACTGGCGACCCTTACATTTTGATGAACTACAAAGAAGATTCAATCCGAGACGTTTTTACCCTCGCCCATGAAGGCGGCCATTCAATGCACTCATGGTACTCGGCGCGAAACAACCCGTTCCCGCACTACAATTACACGATATTTGAGGCGGAAGTAGCCAGCACATTTAACGAAGAGCTGTTATTCCGTTATTTGGAAAAACGCGCGGACAGCAAAGAAATGCGCCTATATTTAGTAAACAAACACGCCGACGACCTGTTAGCCACATTGTACCGCCAGACCATGTTCGCAGAATTTGAAAAAATAACCCACGAACTTGAAGAAGGCGGCACTCCGTTGACGGTAGAACTTCTTAGAAGCGAATACCGCAAACTTTTGGAAAAATATTTTGGATCGGAAATGGCGCTGGAAGAGGCAAGCGATCTTGAAGGCCTGCGTATCCCCCACTTCTACAACGCGTTTTATGTTTACAAATACGCGACAGGAGTCTCCGCCGCCCTTGCGTTAGCTGATCGCGTTCTATCAGGCGGCGAAAAAGAAAGACAAGACTATTTCACCTTCCTTAAATCCGGCGGCTCACGCTTCCCCATCGAATCATTAAAAGCCGCCGGAGTGGATATGAGCAGCCCCGAACCCGTAAACGCCGCCTGTCGTGTTTTTGGCAAACTTGTAGATGAACTGGAAAAGATGATTTAATTTATACGAAAAAATTTCTCACGAAGAATACAAAGGGGATTTTCGTACCAAAAACTACGCGCCATCTGTGGTAAAATATGCTTGTGGACAGATTTATGCGGATGTTGGTTCGCGGTAGAAATTCATTATCCCGGTATCCTTTCCCTATACCCTTCGCCAATTCGCTTAAGACTTTTCTTTAAACTCTCCCCCTGTTTTGCCTGTTGTTTTAAATCAATAGTAAACTGATTCATTGAAAAATGGCGGTAAAGAAATAACTGTTTATACATTTTTTCGTTATCCGCGTATAATTCCTTTAGTTTTTCAGTGTAGGTTTCAAAAATGCCGCCTTTACGCATCTCGCTGTAGCCAATTATCCAAACAGGGCAGTCAAGAGCCGCATGGAAATCAAAGAGAAGGGAAGCCATGAATCGCTGTGATTCTTCAAGCGCGGTTGCAAGGGAATGGTTGCCGCTTGCCTTTTCCATGCGGACAAGCTCCCGTAATTCAACAGTACGCGGCGAATGAATAGGGGTTTTGTTTAATATAATGACATTTTTATCAAAATCTATTCCAAGTTGAGGATTGTCAATAAAAAATTTTTTTGCTATTTTTCCCGACGGCCCCACAAGATAACGCCTGTTTTCCGCCGCTTGTTCCCTGCGCCCGGGGTTATCCGCTACCAAGATAAGTTTTATTTCGTCATTAACAGTCACATCGTCAAGGGCGGAATTGTAAACAACGGGAGTCTCCACGGTATAGGATGAGTTTTTTGCCTCCGCCCTTGTGTCCGCAAGTTCCTGTTGTAATTTTATAAGCTTGGGAAGAGAGCGGAACAATTCTTCAGTCGTTACGCGAAAACGCTCCCGCGCTTTTACAAATTTGTCCCACGTGCCGCGATTCAAAGAATTTTCCCCATACCAAATGAAGTTTATGCGCCTCTGGAAGCAAGTTCCAGTATTAAATCAATTTCGCCCCTTGAACGGTTCATGGCTTTCGCTATTTCTTCGGTTGTCCAGCCCTGGCCTTTCAATCTTAGTATGTTTTCGCGTTCCTGCGGAGTAATCGAGCTATCGCCCTTTGACGGCGTTTTGCTCTTTTCCTTATCCGTTATTCCCTTGGTTAATTTAAGAAGAGACCTTGCGTCCTTATCCAGCGCAATAAGTTCCGTTTCCGTGCGGGCAAGCCACTCGCGCGCGACATTCATGTCTTCGATGCGTTTTTCAATTTGCGCAAGCGATTCGTCAAGGGAGGCTATTTTGTCAACGGCGTTAGTCGCTTTTTCATTTTGCGCCGCCAATAACTCTATTGATGTCCGCAGATTGTCAAATTGGCCGGCAAGCGACGTAATGGTTTTCTCGGCGTTTTTAATAGCGGTTTCCGTTTTTTGCAGGGATTTAAAGTTGCGTTCGATGCCTTCGTTAGTCTGTTCAAGCGCTTCATTCTTCTTTTCAATACGCTGGTATTTTTCATTCGCATCCTTAATTGAATCTTCCAATTTGCGTATCTGCACCTGTACGCCGCTGAGAATATCGTCAGAAGATGAAACCTGTTCAAGTTTTTCTTTAACCGACTGGGATGTTTTTATGGCGTTGTTAAAGTCTTTTTCCATCTGTTCTATGCGCCGCTGTTCGTTAAGGAACCTTGTCATCTTGTTGTTAATTTCGTCCTCAAGCCGTCTGACGCTTGTTAATTTGGCTTCCAACTGCGTAATTTCAGTTTTGCGCTGTTCAAGCCTGTTAAGATCGTCGTTTATTGCTTCTATATTTTTTTCCAAATCCTTTTTAAGAACGCCTGTTTGATCAAATATTTTTTTCTGAACGCCAAGTTCTTTGCGTATATCTTCCAAATTCTGACGGAACTGCGTTATACGCTCTTCATTCTCGGCTTCGGTTTCCCTGCTGTGCCGGCGCAGGTCTTCAAATGAGGCGTCCATTTCGCGTATTCTTGTGTTGTACTGGCCCTGCCATTCGTCCATTGATTGTTTCGCGTTACGCGCCGCCTCTTCAAGATTGGAGTACGCGTTTTTGGAATTTTCGGAAATCTCATCAACTTCTTTTTCCAGTTCCCTCTGTTTTTGCCGTAAGGTTTCCTGCATTGAAAGTTGATACTGGCCTAGTTGTACTTTAACTTCGTTTTCTGCGGATACGCGTAAATCTTCAAGGTCTTTTTTAATCTGCTCATTAAAGGCCGAACGGGTTTCATCAATATTGTTCATATCCTTTCTAATGCCTTCTTCAAAAGCGGTCTCTTCAGACTTGAGCCTTTCCATATCCGAGGTAAGGCGCTCGCCCAATGCAGAGATGTCCTTTTTGTGTTCGGCAATAATTTTTTCTTCCGCCAGTTTCCATTCATTTGCGATTTTATCGCCTGAGTTTTCAATGCGGTTTTCAAGACCGGCCTGCCATTCTATAATTTGCCTGCCGATTTCGGAAGTGTGTTTTCCGAGTTCAACGTTAAATTCATTTTCAAACGCCGCAAGTTTTTCCGACAAATTGTCATGAGCCTGTTTTCTTAAACCCTCAAGTTCTTTGTTCGTTTCTTCAATTTCTTTGCGCAGAGACTGATTCTGGGCGTTAAACGCAACCGCCGCCGCGTCCCTGCTTGCGGAAGCTTCTTTTTCAAAAACGGCAAAGTCGTTTTTAACTCTTGATATGGCTTCCTGCATTGACAGGCGCAGTTCGCTTTCCAGTTTTGCCGCGTCATCCGCGAGATTCGTAAGCTGTTTAAACGCTTCAGCGTGGCTCTTACTGTAATCGTCCAGCCGTTTTTCGTTAGCTGAAACAATCTTTTGTTCCGCTTCCGCGCAAAGGTTTTTCCACGCTTCTATTTGCCTGTTTAACGCGGCGTTAAGTTCGTCCTTCTGGCTTATCATGGCCGCGTCGGATTTTTCCATAAATTCCCTGATAGCCGCCTCCTGTTCGCTCTGATGAAGACGGATTGTGGAATTTGTTTTTTCTTTAAATTCTTTAAAGTTTGATGCCAATTCTTCCTGTTGCAGCTTTATGGCCGAGTCTGAAGTTTCTTTAATGTCATTAATGGCAGTTGATAATTCATTTTGCTGTTTTTGAATTGCGGTACTCGATGTGTCTTTGATGTTTTTGAGGGATGTTGATAATTCATCGTGTTGCCGTTGAATCGCTTCACTTGAAGTATCTTTGATGTTCTTAAGAGATGCAGATAATTCATTTTGCTGCAACTTAATGGCTGAATCTGAAGTTTCTTTGAGGCCTTTAATAGAAACTGACAATTCATCGTGCTGACTCTGGATAGTGGCGCTTAAGGTTTCTTTTAGGCCATTAATGGCGGTTTTCAATTCATCTTGCTGTTTTGTAAAATCATTTTGTTGCCGTGCAATCGCGGCGTTTGAGTTTTCTTTGATGTTCTTAAGAGATGTTAATAATTCATCATGCTGATGCGCAATCGCGGCGCTTGTGTTTTCTTTTAGGCCATTAATGGCGGTTGCTAATTCATCTTGCTGTTTTGTAATATCATTTTGCTGCCGTGCAATCACTGCGTTTGCGCTTTCTTTGATGTTCTTAAGAGATGTGAATAATTCGTCATGCTGATGCGCAATCGCGGCGTTTGTGTTTTCATTTAAGTCATTAATGGCGGTTGTCAGTTCACTTTGTTGTTTTGTAAAATCGTTTTGCAGCCGTGCAATCTCTGCGTTTGTGCTTTCTTTAAATTCATTAAGGGCGGATGATATTTCATTTTGCTGCAGCCGAACTGCGGAATTTGATGTTTCCTTTAGAGCTTTAAGAGCGGTTGACAATTCAATATGCTGTTGTTGGACTGCGGCATCTGAGGTTTCTTTAAGATTTTTAATGGCGGTTGACATTTCATTATACTGCTGGTTAATAGCTGAGTCTGACGTATCCTTTAAATCCTTAAGAGCGGTTGACAACTCACTATGCTGTTGTTGGACTGCGGCATCTGAGGTTTCTTTAAGATTTTTAATGGCGGTTGACATTTCATTATACTGCTGGTTAATAGCTGAGTCTGACGTATCCTTTAAATCCTTAAGAGCGGTTGACAACTCACTATGCTGTTGTTGGACTGCGGAGTTTGATGTTTCTTTAAGGGTTTTAATGGCGGATGATATTTCGTTTTGCTGCGTTTTAACGGCCAAGTCTGAAGTTTCTTTAAGTTCATTAAGAGCGGTTGTTAATTCATTTTGCTGTTGTTGGACGGCGGAGCTTGATTCGTCTTTTAGATCTTTAAGAACAGCCGTAAGTTCGTTTTGCTGTTGAATAACGGCGGAGCTTGACTTCTCTTTTAGGTCTTTAAGAACAGCCGTAAGTTCATTTTGCTGTTGAATAACGGACGCGTTTGATTTTTCTTTAATATCATTTAATATGGATGAAAGCTCTTCCTGCTGCTGTTTAATTGCGGTATCCGACTTGTTTTTAAACTCGCCTAATACGGTATTAATCTCTTCCTGTTGCGTTCTGATGGCGGTTCCTGATTTCTCGCGCAGTTCGCCCAATATTGAGCCAAGTTCTTCCTGCTGTTGTTTCTGAAGATTTTTTGACTGGACGTGCAATTCTGAAAGAGAAGAGTTAAGCCGGGAAATAACATCGTTTGTTTCCTGCTGCTGCATTTTAACCGCCGCGCCGGATTTTTCTTTTAACTCTGTCAGGCTCGCGCTTATTTCTTTCTGGTTTTGTTTTATCGCCGCATCCAATTCGTCATGCTGCTGCTTTAACGCCGTTTGCGATTTTGTTTTTAAGTCGGTAATAGCCACGTTAAGCTCTGTTTTTGACGTTAATAAACTTGCGTCCAATTCCTTGCGCTGTTTGTCCGCTGATTTTTTCAACTCCATGAAATTTTGTTTCCAGTCATTTTGCTGCTGTAATAGGGACGTATTAATCGAATCCCTTTCTTTTGTAAGCGCGTTTGTAACTTCTTCCTGCTGACGCGCAAGAGAAGACGTAATGTCTTCCCGTTGTTTTTTAGCCATGCCGTCAAGTTCGGCGGATCCTTTTACCCATTCCTGATGGAAGTTTTTCTGCTTTACGCTTATGTCCTGTATTTCAGAGTTGCATTTATCATGAACATTTTTTAGCCTTTCATTAATCGACCCTTGCTCGTTTTTAAGGACATCTTGCGCGGTTTTTAATTTTTCTTCAAAGAACGTTTTAATTTGAGTAACTCTTTCCATTGCCTGATCGCGTAATTTTAAAAGGGCGGCATCTTCCATTTTGTCAGCGCGTTTTCCCGCGTTTTCAAGAGTGTCTTTAAAGACTTTTTTTATATTTTCAATATCGCGGTTTAAGACGGCTTCCCTTTCTCGCTCCGCTTTATTTATCGCTTCGCGGTGTTCTTCAACTTTCCGTTCCATTACATGCGCAGCGGCTTCAAAATTAGAAACAGTCGATTTAACGGACGCCAATATGTCCCGCGTTGATTTTTCCATCGCTTCGGCGTTTTTCTTTTCAAAGCGTTCCTCGGTTTTTTCGAGCTTTTTTTCCACCGCTTCCAAAGATTTTTCCACCTGCTCAAATTTTTCCTTTGCTTCGTTTACGCGCTTTCCCGTATTTTCTACAAACATGGATTCGTCTTTTATCCGGTTTAAATTCTCCTGAACCCTGTCCGTCATTCCGTGCAATTCGTTAAGTGAGGAATCAAAGGCGCGTATATGTTCTTCTATACGCTCTATCGCTTCGGATTTTTTGGCAAGTTCATTTTCGGTAAGCTGGATATTTTTCATTAACTGGGAGGCGGCTTTTTTTTCCACGTCCAGATCGATGCCGAAATTTTTTACCGACATGCTTTTTTCATCAGCGAAGGCGGCAATTTCTTCTTTGCATTTTTCCGCGTATTTTTTAACCTTCTCCATGGAACGGTTATTTTTATCCGCGAGCCTGTAGAAGACAAGAGCGCACGCTACAATGCCGAGCGTAATTATATTTCCGATTGTAAATATCATCAGTATTATGCCCCCTCCTGAATAATACCCAATGTAATTAATGTAGCATATAATCGAATAATTGGCGATAGTTACTGAAAGAAAAATCCGGTTTTGGCCCTTTTTTGCCGCGAATTTGCAGGGGAAACGTCCTAATCCACGCCGTTTTCATGCCCGCTTTTGCCGCTCCGGCGACATCGTAAGGCAAGCTGTTTCCAACATAGAGGATTTTTTCGGGCATAAGGTTCATTTGCGCGGCAAGTTTTTCAAACGACAGCGGATGGGGTTTTAGCGCGCCTGAGTACTCGGAGCAATTCACCGCGTCCCAAAAATTTGAAAGCCCCAAATATTCAATTTTTTTTTCCGGCGGAAAGTCCGATAATAGGCCCAATTTATAGCCCACGCTACGAAGGGCGGCAAGCGTCTCCAATACGTTTTTAAAAAGCTTAATTTTTTTAAACAGAGGTTCCCATCCCCTGTATATGAAAACATCGATTTTTTCCTTTATTAATTCCGCCGGAGCATCCAAAATTTGCGCGGTGATTTCGGCCTGATGTTTGTAAAAATTGTCATATTGAACAATCCCGTTTTTCTGTTCTTTCCTTATTATTTTTCTCACCTTGCTAAAGGCGGCAAGAAAACGCGCTTCTTTAAAAACGAGCGGAAGGAGCCTGATATTCAGGCGGTAGTTCGGGTACAGGGTTCCGTCAAGATCAAACGCCACGCCTTCAATGTCATTTCGCATTTAACCAGTATAACGGTATTTGTCATGGATCGAAAGTGGGTGAAATAGGAATTTTTACAAGATTTACATGCTGATTGGGATAGCGGTTTCTAAAAGCTATAAACGACGTTTCCGCCGCGCTTTCAAAAACGACGATTTTAAAAAAACCGTTTTCGTCAAAATACGGGACAAGAGCGGCTACATGGTAATATTGGCGAATGCTCGGAGTTCCCTTAGGTGAAGAAGGAGTGCCTATTTCTTTATTAACAGCGGCAAGGTAGAAACAGAACGGCTCATCAATGGCAAGGGTGTAGAGCAGGGGATGAAGCCCCTCGATACCGTATCCGGCTTCCGCCAAAAAGCCGGGATAGGAATGAATGACAAAAGCCCTTTTTTCATTTACAAGGACATAGGCGAAATTTTCACTGCGGATTTCAAATTCTTCAAGTACGCGGTGCGAGGGAGTTCTAAGAGTCCCGTTAGCCTCAGCCGCAAGATTCCTTATCCAGTCGAGTCCGAAAAAGATGTCTTTTTCTTCTTCCCATTTAACGGTAAAAGAAGAACCTCTTTTTCCAAACGGCGCTTTAAGCGGCGGAATTGACAATTTTGCCCCCGTAACGGGGCGCAGAATGCCGTCTATCAGCCATTTTGTAAAACCGGAACAGTTAAATCCCTGCAAGTTGGAAGGCTGAGGCTGTAATGTTGCGATAAAAACAAATTTTCCGTTTTCATTAATCGCGCCGTCATCGACAAAACGCAAACCTGAGATACGCGTGCGAACCTGCGAGATAAACTTTATTGTATCCCTGTAGTTGGAAATATCAGGCTCAAAATATCTCATTGGAAATTTATTTTCAACCAGCCGTAAAATATCGTTTAATGGCATCGTATACAGACGTTCAAACGGAACTGCGACCGGTATGGAATGGGCGATATAGCCTCCGTATACAACCGCGTCCATAACGCATTTGTCAGAGCTAAAAGGATGGAATTGAATAAAGGTTTGCTGATCGGAACGCAAAAATATTTTTATCTGAGTGCCCGCGCCGGTATCCTTGCGCCGCGTCAGCATCCACGAACCTTGAATCCATCCCGGAAATTGCCCCGTGCCTATGCTGTTTGCAGCGTCCGTCCCCCGCATCAATTCCCGTGATATATGCACCATGAATTCTTCCCTGCCCTCAGTAGTGCGGATTTCCACCCTCTCTCCGCTTTCCAGCGTTTCTTTTCTCGCGTACTGCGCAAGTACTCTGGCGGGAGCTTCCAGCATCCATGAATCTTTAATTTTTAGCCTTACAAGCGAATCGTCTGATATTTTGGAGACGGGCAGATCAAAACCGCAAACAGGGGAAGCATTAAATAGAACGAGCAAAATAACAAAAAATACAGGCATAATTACTTCTATTATCGACCTTTTTTTACTATAATAAAAGTAGTATGGAGGGTATAAATGAAACTGTATAGCCGTGGTCAGGTTTTATTTTTTTCGCTTTTAAGCGCCGTTATTGTCCTGCTTTTAGCCGCAGGTTTTGGGCTTATAAAGCCCCTGTTGCCAAAGTCAAATGCCGAATCCGCAGGTTTACCGGAACAGAAAGCTCCGGCGGATGAGTTTAAGCTTTTGCAGTCTGAGTACAGGATTCTTAACACGGCGGACAATGTTCAATATTCCGACAGTGAACGCGAAAATATCGACATTTACGAAAAATTAAATTCAGCAGTTGTAAATATAACCACGGAAACCATGGCGATAAACTGGTTTCTTGAGCCTGTTCCGCAGGAAGGCAGTTCCGGCTCCGGTTCCATTATTGACAGGAGAGGCTATGTTCTTACCAATAATCATGTGATACAAAACGCGCACAAGGTTTTTATAAACATGGCGGACGGTTCCCAGTTTGAAGGGTCTGTAGTAGGCGTTGATAATGAAAGCGATCTTGCGGTTTTAAAGTTTGACCCTCCTGCCGGAATGGTATTGCAGACGATTCTCTACGGCGACTCAAAAGATTTAAAAGTAGGGCAGAAAGTTTTGGCGATAGGCAACCCTTTCGCGCTTGAGCGCACTTTAACGGTTGGGATTGTTTCAGGCTTGGGGCGGCCTATTCAAACGTCCACAAACCGCATAATCCGCGACATGATTCAAACTGACGCTTCGATTAACCCCGGCAATTCAGGCGGCCCGTTACTTGATACTCAAGGCAAGATGATAGGGATTAACACGATGATCTATTCCCCCTCAGGCGGCTCCGTTGGCATTGGTTTTGCCGTTCCCGTTAATACCGCCAAGCGCGTAGTAAACGAGCTTATCCAATACGGAAAAGTCCGCCGAGGCTGGATTGACGCGACCGTCGTTCAGATTTTCCCAAGCTTAGTCCGTTACGCGAAATTACCAGTGGACGCGGGGCTTCTTATTTCCCGCGTCAAAAAAGGCGGTCTTGCTGAAAAAGCCGGCTTGCGGCAGGGCAGCGAACCCGTACAGTACGGACGCAGCGTAATTTACCTTGGCGGGGACATTATCACTTCCGTAAACGGTTTAAAAACAAAAACTTTAGCCGACCTTTACGCGTCTTTAGAGGCAAGCAAGCCCGGAGATGTTGTAAAGGTGGAGATAATTCGCGGCGGTCAGACGAGCATTTTGCAAGTGACATTGGCGGATAGGGAAGAGGTGATGAATTAACGGGAAGAGGTTCACACAAAGAACCCAAAATTGAAAACGCTATGATCGTTTTTCAACAAGCCTCGAACCAATAGAAAAAGCCCTGCTTAAACAGCGGCTTGCCAATATGTCTACCGCGCAAACGGCGTATGTGGAAAAGCAGAGGAAGGCGTTGGCAAATTGAATTCTGTAAACCAATACTTTAGGAGGTTTTATTCGTTTTAATATGAAGACAAGAATAAATACTAAATTAACAGAAAATGATTTATTAAGGCTCTACTGTCTTAAACATAACGGCACATCATTTACTGAAGTATCTGTAGGAAATCAATTAATTGCAAAAAACAGCACCGATAGAAGATTGGATATTGTCAGGATAGAAAATGACGCTAATAAACGCCAACGGCAATATGGAAAATATAAAAAGGATTTTCAGGAAATCGTAAAAGAAGGATATAATATTGAACTGGTAGAAATTAAAACAAAATTAAACCGTTGCGTTATTGGTCAAATACTTGTAGGGGAATATCTCTTCAAAAAGAAATTTAACGTGAAAAAGGTATCGCTTGCCTTATTGTATCATAATGGCGATGAATTATTGGAAATGTTTTGCAAAGACAAAGGAATAAGGCTGATAAAATATTGAATCATAAAAAACAACCAAAAATCCGCTTACTAAACCTTAAAAACATGGTATAATACCCAAACAATGACATTCGAGCAAATAATACAAGAATTCCGTGATAAATCCTTCTCCGAGCGTGATAAAGGCTACCGCTTTGAACGCCTAATACAGTCCTTCCTTAAAACCATGCCCGAATACTCAGACCTTTTTTCTAATATTTGGCTTTGGAACGAATTTCCTTCAAGGGGGGATTTCGGCTCAGGCGACAAAGATTTAGGCATAGACATTGTAGCAAAGACAAAGTACGGCGATTATTGGGCCGTACAGTGCAAATGCTATCAGGAAGACATGGCCATCGACAAACCCAAACTTGACACCTTCCTTTCCACTTCCGGCAAAACATTCTATGACATATCCGAAGCAGGAAAAAAAGTAAACTTCGCCTACCGCCTATGGATTGACACCACCGTAAAAGGCTTTAACAGGGAAGCCGAAAACACCATTCAGAACCAGACGCCCGAAGTAAAACGCATAGGCTATTACCAGTTAGCCGATGCCGCAGTCGATTGGCAAAAAATCTATGAAGGCTTATCAGGCAAAAACGCCGCAGTAAAAAAATACGACCCGTTGCCGCACCAGCAGACCGCCATTTCGCAAACCCATGATTATCTTAAAACAAACGACAGGGGAAAACTCATCATGGCTTGCGGAACAGGCAAAACATTTACAAGCCTGCGCATCGCCGAAAAGGAAACTTCTAAAGACGGCGGCCTTGTCCTGTTCCTTGTACCCTCTATCGCCCTGTTGGGGCAGACGCTCCGTGAATGGAAAGCCCAATGTGCAAAGCCGATACACGCAATCTGCATTTGTTCCGACGCTACAGTATCAAAATCCAATAAAAACAACAATGAGGATACGAATCAAATATCGTTAACAGACCTTTGCTTACCGGCATCAACTAACATTAAAAACATCACAAAACAAGTGATGAATGCCCGCAGTTCTCAGAAAACCGAAGGCGGCAACATCGTCGTTTTTTCCACCTATCAGTCCATAGACGTAATCAGCGAAGTTCAACAAGCAATCAATAAGCAAAGAAAAGAAAGTTTTATTTTCGACCTTGTTATTTGCGATGAAGCCCACCGCACTACGGGCGTTACTCTTACGGGCTACGACGAATCAGAGTTTGTAAAAATTCATAAGAATCAATTCATAAAAAGCAAAAAACGAATTTATATGACCGCCACTCCCCGGATTTATTCCGAAGCGGCGGTAAAAAAGGCAAAAGATGTTTCCGCTGAATTATGCTCAATGGACGACCCTGCCATGTACGGGGAAGAAATGTACCGCATCGGTTTCGGTGAAGCCGTAGACAAACATCTTTTATCGGATTATAAAGTCATAGTCCTGACTATCGAAGAAAACCAGTTAAATGAAAAACTTCAATCGGCAATAGATGAGAAAAACGCGGAAATCAACGCCGAGGAAAGGCTAAAAATCATCGGCTGCATTAACGCCCTCTCCAAAAAATCGCTTACGGACAAAGAATTATTTGAAGGCGTAGACCCCGCCCCCATGCGGAGCGCCGTAGCGTTTTGCCAAAGCATCAAAATATCGGAAGCGACAAAAGAAGCGTTTAACGCCTGCGGCGAAGCGTATTTTTCAACAATGAATGAAAAGCAGCGCTCGGAAATCGTCGTAGTCGAAGCCGACCACGTGGACGGCACTATGGGGGCGCAAATCAGGGAAACAAAACTCCATTGGCTAAAATCCGCCGACCCTTCAAAACGCGAGTGTAAAATTTTGAATAACGTCCGCTGCCTGTCCGAAGGCGTGGACGTTCCCTCCCTTGACGCCGTAATGTTCCTGTCCGCAAGAAACAGCCAAATTGACGTTGTACAATCCGTCGGGCGCGTTATGCGAAAAGCGGACGGCAAAAAATACGGCTACATTATTATTCCGGTTGTAATACTGCCTGACGCCGATCCCGACAAAGTTTTGTCTTCCGACCGCTTCAAAGTAGTATGGACGGTCCTTAACGCCCTCCGCGCCCATGACGACCGTTTCAACGCTACAATCAATAAAATTGAACTGAATAAAAAGAAACCGCCCATTATCAGCGTAGTAAAACCCGTAATCGGCGGCGGCATAAATGACGATGACGACACGGATTTTATCAACGGTAAGGGCAAAGGCGATAAAAAATCTGAACTTGAAAAACAGCTTGAACTTGAATTCGCAAAACTGCAAGGGCAAGTTTACGCAAAGATTGTTCAAAAATGCGGGACAAAACCTTATTGGGAACAATGGGCAGCCGATGTGGCAAAAATTGCCGAAAAGCATATCGAAAGCATTACAGCCATTGTAAGTAAAAAAGGAAAAGCCAAAGACGAGTTTGAAAAATATATCAGCGGCTTGCGGAAAAATATAAACCCCTCAGTAACGGAGCAGGACGCAATAGAAATGCTGGCTCAGCACATTATCACGCAGCCGGTATTTGAAGCCCTATTTGAAGATTACTCTTTTGTAAAAAACAATACGGTTTCGCAATCCTTGCAGGGCATTATTGACGCTCTTAACGAGCAAACCAAAAAAGATGACGTTCAGAAACTGGAACGCTTTTACATTTCCGTAAAACAGCGTGCCGAAGGCATAGACAACGGCGAAGCGAAACAGAAAATCATTGTCGAGTTATACGATAAATTTTTCCGCACCGCCTTCCCCAAAGTTACCGAGAAATTAGGAATTGTTTACACCCCGGTTGAAATTGTAGACTTTATTATTCACAGCGTAGAAGACGTATTGCAAAAAGAATTCGGGCGAAGCATGAGCGATGAAAACGTCCATATCCTTGACCCATTCACAGGTACGGGAACTTTTATCACCCGATTGTTGCAAAGCGGCATAATTAAAGATGATGATTTAGAACGCAAGTACATAAAAGAAATTCACGCCAACGAAATTGTGTTGTTGGCGTATTATATAGCGTCTATTAATATTGAAAATGTTTACCATGAGCAACTAAAAAAAGCCGACCCCTACAATAAAATATTTTTACCGCCAATCGAAGAAAAATATGTCGCTGACGTGGTACAGTTTCCGGGAACGAAACCTGAACCTCCAAAAACTCCAGTCTATACTCCCTTCCCCGGCATCTGCCTGACCGACACATTCCAGTTAGGTGAAACGAAGGAAGGGGAAAATCTGTTTAGTGAGATATTTCCGCAAAACTCTGAACGAGTACTTGCACAGCAGAAAACGCCTTTACGGGTGATTATGAGTAATCCGCCTTATTCAATCGGGCAAAAGTCAGCCAATGACAACGCTCAAAACCAAGGGTATCCGAAGCTGGAAAAACGCATCGCCGAAACTTATGTCTCCGCTTCCGAAGCCAATCTGAACAAAGCCACTTACGACACCTACATAAAAGCCTTCCGATGGGCTTCCGACCGTCTTGATCCTGATTACGGCGGAATTATTGGTTTTGTTTCCAACGGTTCCTGGCTGGACAGTAACGGGCTTGACGGTTTCCGCAAATGTTTAGAGCAGGAGTTTTCATCAATTTATGTGTATAATCTACGGGGGAATCAAAGAACATCAGGCGAATTGTCCCGAAAAGAAGGTGGAAAAATATTTGGCTCAGGCAGCAGGACTCCGGTAACAATAACGATTTTGGTGAAGAAGGGAATATCATGTCAAAGATCATAGTACAAAAAACGACGATACAGGTAGTTCAAGTAGATGAAGAAGACTTTATCTCACTTACGGATATTGCCAGATTCAAATCCGATGAACCTAATGCGGTAATAGGAAATTGGATGCGGAACCGGAATACCATTGAATATTTAGGTCTTTGGGAAACATTGAATAATCCTGTATTTAAACCCCTCGAATTCGAGGGGTTTAGAAATCAAGCGGGTTTGAATGCTTTTGTCTTGTCACCCCAAAAATGGATAGAAGCCACCGGAGCAAGGGGGATTATTTCCAAGTCCGGTCGTTATGGAGGTACGCTTGCGCATAAAGATATAGCCTTTAAATTTGCAAGTTGGATATCCACCGAATTTGAGCTATATTTTATCCGCGAATTCCAGCGCCTCAAAGACGCAGAGCAAAAACTTTTGGGTTGGTCTGCCAAACGGGAACTGGCAAAAATCAATTACCATATCCATACTGACGCTATTAAACAAAATCTTATCCCAAAAGAACTTACTCCGAAACAAGCCTCGGTAATATACGCCGATGAAGCAGATGTCTTAAATATCGCTCTTTTTGGCAAAACCGCAAAAGAATGGAGAAATAAAAATCCCGATGAAAAAGGAAATATCCGTGATTACGCTTCCATCAACGAACTTATATGTTTATCGAATATGGAAAACATCAATGCGGTCTTAATCAATGACGGTATACCGCAAAAAGAGCGCCTTCTGCGATTGAATAAAATTGCCATACAGCAAATGACCATACTGACAGAAGTACAGGGAAGGAAACTCTTAAAATGAACAAGGCTGAAATTTTCTATAAGGACATAGGCGATTATCTTTCCCGTGAAGAAAAACTGCGAATTGTTACTGAGAATCTAAGTATCCTCAACCCTGATTTAAAGATGACCAAAATTAAACCTAATGAACATGGGGACTGGATAAATAAACGGAATTCAAAGTTTGATGAATTTATTCCGTTGGAGCCAATTAAAAAATTCGACAATATGACACAATCGTTCTTTTCTATTTACGCCTCTGCCATTGTAACAAGCCGGGATGCATGGGTATACAATTTTTCAAAAGATTCACTTATTAGCAACATGAAAAAGATGATTGGTTTTTACAACGAACAGCGAAAAATGATTGAAAATGAATGTAAAAAAAGTAAAAAAATAAATATTGATGATTGTTTGGATACTAACCCACAGAAAATAAGCTGGACACGTTCATTGAAAAAAGATGTTGACAATAATGTGGTTCATAAATTTAAAGATAAAAAAATTATTATTAGTTTACATCGTCCTTTTACTAAAGAACATCTTTACTATGATAAACCGTTTATTGAAAGTCCAGGATTATGGCCACAATTATTTGTAAATGAACATAATGAAAATTTAGTTATTTGCATGACAGGGAAAAGCAATTTTACTTTTTCTTCATTGATATCAGATAATATAACTGAATATGGTTTATTGAATGGCATGAATGGGACAACCCAATGCTTCCCTCTCTACTGGTACGAAAAAAAAGAAACAGTACAACACAATTTATTTGAAAATGCAAACGATGAATATACACGCCATGACGCAATATCGGACTTTATTCTTGAACAAGCCCATACCCGTTACGGTCATAGGGTAACAAAAGAGGACATTTTCTATTATGTCTACGGCATACTTCACAGCCTCGATTATTGCAAAACCTTTGCAAACGACTTAAAAAAAATGCTTCCTCGCTTGCCCCTTGTAGAAAAAGTCTCTGACTTTTGGGCTTTTTCAGAAGCAGGGCGTGAACTTTCAAAAATACATTTAGATTACGAAAACCAGCCGCCACCTACAGAAGTTTTGTTAAATGGCGAACCAGTGTCCCGAACAAAAATCCCTGATAATCAATTAACCGTTAATAAAATGGTATATCCGTCTAAAACCCAAAAAGACACAATTATATATAACTCGTATTTGACTATTTCAAATATTCCTACTAAAGCTTATGAATATGTCGTAAACGGAAAATCCGCTATTGAATGGATTATGGAACGTTACGCAGTGACCACCCATAAAGAAAGCGGTATCAAGAACGATCCCAACGATTGGGCGGTGGAACATGATAAACCGCAGTATATTTTGGACTTGCTTTTATCTGTGATTACGGTTAGTATTAAGACGGTTGATATTGTAGTGGGATTGCCGAAGGTGGAGTGGGAGTAAGGAAAATGATATTTATGGAGAATTTTTCATGAGAATTCAATTTTTACATCTAAGTGATTTACATATTAACAATGATTCACAAAACAATTTAAAGATTGATAAAATTATAGATGCTGTTCAATCTGTTGGTATAGTTGATAAATGTATACTTATTTGTTCTGGTGATTTAGCTTATTCAGGAACAGATAATAATTATAAATATGTGCGTTCTTTCTTTAGTACCCTTTTAAAAAAATTAGGAAAAAGCAAAAATCAGTTTATTGAAACTTATCTTGTTCCCGGAAATCATGATATGATATTATCCTCGAATATACGAAATAGTGCAGATATTATTGAATATTATAAAGCTAAAAAAGAAGATGAATTTTTCAATAATGAATTAAAATTACAAGATCATTTTTTTGTATATGCAAGATCAAAATTTTGTTTTAGAAAAAATAAGGTTTTGGATTCAAGAATAACTGATATTAATGGATACAAGATACAATTTAACTTACTAAATACAGCTCCTTTTTCAACATTAAAAGCAGATAATAAAGAAATTCACTATTTACCTGATAAATACCTTTATTTATTAGTAAGAAAAGATAATGTTGATTTGGCTGTTACAGTAATGCATCATAGTACAGAATGGTTTAATAATAAAACAAAAGATATTTTAGAAAAAATGCTTCGTGGTCATTCGGACTTGGTTTTTCAGGGACATGATCATTCTATTCGTACTATTCAAGCTGATAATTTTATACTTTCAAAAGGCGGAGAATTTTCAGGAACAATGACTCATAAAAGTACATTTTCTGTTTTAACTTTTGATACTGACTCTAAAAAATGTGATGAAATAGAGTTTGAATGGAATGATGAAAAAACATTTTTTTGCAAGAAATCACCAATGCATCAGTTTCCATTAGCACTTAAATCATCTCTATTTACACCTATTAATGAATTTGTTAATTCCTTTTTTGAAGATAATTTTAGAATATCAAATAATGTATTAGATTATTTTGTATTCCCAAAATTGTTTCAATATAATAAAAAAACACACGAAGAAGAAAGAATATTAACTGAAGAAAATTTTTGGAATGAACTTTTTCAACGGAAGATTATTAATATATCAGGAAAGACAAGAAGTGGTAAAACTACTTTATTAAAATATTTATAC
>NZ_BDHF01000051.1:0-12214 GCF_054786115.1 Treponema sp. R80B11-R83G3
AATGAGACTGCCGCAAAGAGCGCAGGGGCGAGATTCACTTTTTCCGGCGCCGATAGGCATTGACCATGTTTTCACTAATTACGCTCAATTTATAATTAAGCGGTTTATCGCGTTACGTGAAGCGCCGGATATATCCTGCACGATAATTTCCATCGTTACCTGCCCGCGAGTCAGAAAAATTTCGGCTGCTTCAAAAGACGTAAGGCTTGAGTATATCTGCCTTGCGGGAACAAGGCCGTTACGGTAAACCATTAACACCCCGTCTCTTGCCGAGACAGCCTCAAAATTCAGGGAGCTGACTTCCGTGCCGTTTATCAGGCAGATAATTTTTTGCGGAGCATATTGGCGGGAAGCGGGGTTTTGCGTAAGCGGGACTCCTCCGGGCGCGTTCACAATTACCGTGTAGCGTCCTTGCGTTAAATTACGCGACTGCATCATCTGTCCCTGGCTGTTTCGCAAATCTACGGAAAATATTTGCGGGGGACGGGTTTCCAGCAAAGGAGTAATAATCATCGCGGGATTAATCCAACGGCGCTCACGCCTGTCAAAAAGCATGAAATAAAATCCGTCTCGAGTTGACCAGCCGGAAACGCCGGACGAGGCGATTATCTGCTGTTTTTCAATCTGCGTATCCGTAACGGGAACGACAGGTTCGGCGTAACGGCTGTAAATGCTGATTAATCCGTCACCGTGATCAACAGCAGTCCATGCGCCTAACGGAGAGGGAAGACGAGACGCGTTGTCTTTTTTTCCGCGTGAAAAAATAACTTCGCCGCTTTCGGCGGCAAGCACGTCCGTGCCTCCGCTGAAGATCATCCCTAAAACGGGAAGCCCTCTGTCATTGGAGCCGAAATTGCGTTCAAGAGCCGCGTTCTCGGAGGGCCAGTTTAAAGCGTGTACTGAAAAAATAACGCAAATATAAATAAAAACTGCCGTTATGCGAAATGCAAATTTCCTCATTTTATTTTTCCTCCAGAGAAAAGGAAATTAACGCCGAACCGCCGCCCGTTACGACCGTTGAGCCTCTTCTGCCAAGAAAAACATCGTCACTTTTAAACGAAGCTTTTAAAAAAACCGATTCCAATTCCGTGTTTCCCAAAAAACCCAACAATCCTTCCTGCGGAAATTGGATTCCAACAAGTTTTTTTTCCTGACCGGGATGCGAAGTAATTAAAAAGAAAATTCCTTGGTCTCCCGAACCGTCAACGGCGGCAATTCTTCCGTCTAACGGAATAAATATTCCGCGCCTTGATTTGATCGTGTAACAGCCGATTCCTCCCGCTCTTTCAAAAACAATTCTGCAGTCATCATCAATAAATAAAACATATACAGGCCGCCTGAATCCCGCCCCTAAAAATTCATGGTACACAACTTTATATTCGCCGTTCGCGTTTCCAAAACGCTCAAACAGCAAAAAACGCTGTTGATCGATACCGCATACAATCCCGATATACGAACCGTCTTTGGAAATTGCGCAACCTAAAATTACCGAATAGCGCGAACCGCCGGGTTCAAAGTAATAAATGCGCTCCCCGCCTGAATTAAAAACCTCAACGGCTCCGTCAAGAGAGCCTGTCAATACAAGCCCCGAAGCCGCGTCCATGCAGGTAATGGGAGCGCCAAATTCATAAGTCCACAGGACATTCCCGTTCTCACTGATTTGAGATAACGAGTTCTGATCGCTGCCAAGAATAAAAATTCTGTCGTCTAACAGAACAGGATACCCTCTTGTGCTTTCAATGTTAATTTTTGCGTCATCTATTATATTATTAATAACAATATTAGCCGGTTCCGCGCCGTACTCCGTCCACATATTGGCACTAAGGCAAATATCGTTAATCATCGATCTGTTGACGGCAAATTGCCCCTGTGAATCGACATAACCAAACCGGGAACCTAACGTAAAAGGAAGAAGCTCGCCGGATAAAACGGAAACATCAGTTTTATTACCGCCGTCTGCAGAAATATTTTCATCTAGCGTATAAGAGGTTTGTGGGCTTGTCGCCAATGATTTTATCCAACTTTGCGCAAGCACTGTTTCGCGTGGAACCGGTCTTGCGGCCGCAAGAAAATAGATAATAAAAATCAGAATGATTATAAATACCTTAACTTTATTTTTTTTCTGCGCCAAGACATTACCCCTAACAAGATATGAAAACACAAAAACTGAAGTTTTTAGTGTTTTTCATTTAGTGATTTTCATTATATAATAGAAAATACAAGGAGACAAGCATGATCGATAAAAATCAAATGGATAAATTATTTGCGCAGGCGCGGCAGATTGCCGACAAGGCTTACGCCCCCTATTCCAAATTCAGGGTAGGCGCGGCTCTGCTATGCGAAGACGGGACCGTTATTACAGGCGTGAACGTGGAGAACCGCTCCTTTGGCCTGACAATCTGCGCCGAAAGAAACGCCGTTTGCGCCGCCGTCGCCAAGGGGCACCTGCGCTTTACCGCCCTTGCCATCTCTACCCCCGACTCCGTTGAGCCTACAGGTCCTTGTGGCGCCTGCCGTCAGGTGCTAAGTGAGTTTATGTCAGCCGACGCCCCCGTCCGCTTTGCCGGAAATGGCGGAAATCAGATAAACACCACCATAGGCGAACTTTACCCCTTTGATTCACTGCATGAGCTGAAAAGCAGTGAGCAGTGAGCAGTGAGCAATGAGCAGTGAGCAATGAGCAGTGAGCAATGAGCAATGAGCAATGAGCAGTGAGCAATGTAGCAATCTGAGCGTGGCAGTTCTCGAGCAGACTGCTAACAACAACCATTGTTCATTGCTAATTACTAATTACTAATTGCTAATTGCTCATTGTTAATTGAAAACCTTGCTTTTTACATGAATATCTTGACATTTATTACCGTATTATGCGATAATTTACGTTATGGCAGATGACGATATACTCACTCTTGAAGAAGTCGCGAAGTACTTGCGGGTATCGGAGCGGACAATTTATGACTGCGCTCAAAAGGGGGAGATTCCGGCGGGGAAGATAAGAGCCGCGTGGCGTTTTAAAAAGTCTGAGATTGACAAATGGGTCAATGAGAGGCTTGTCTCCACTTCGTTAAATCCGCAGATTACCCCTGTAAACGCCGAATCGATTCTGTCGCCGCATCGCGTAATTTTTATGAATTACTCAAGCAAAAGAGACGCGCTTTTAGCCCTGGCGGAAAACCTCGCAGCCGCTCCTCAGGTGAAAAACAGGCAGGAACTTTCTACTGAGATTTTAAAACGCGAGGAATTGATGAGTACCGCCATCGGCTGCGGGATTGCCATTCCCCATGTGCGCCTGTCTTCGATAACCGATCTTGTCGTCTCTGTCGGCGTAAGCAGGGCGAATATTGTCGATTTTCAGCCGTTAGACGACGAACCTGTAAGGCTGGTTTTTATGATTGCCGCTGCGCATAACCAGCACGCCTATTATCTGCAAACTCTGTCATGGTTCAGTACCAGATTGAAAAATAAAAAACTGAGGGATTCTCTTTTGCAGGCGCAGACTGAACAGCAGGTGTATGATTTGCTGGTACTCGGTGATAAATAAATCGCGGGAGTTCTACACGATGTATGACTAAAGAATTTATTTAGTACAGTCAGGGCAGGCTGCGCATGGCAAAAACTCTGGGAGAATCCGCCTACGAGCCTTTCAGCGACTAAACAGCGGTGGGTAGAAAGCTTTATCTAGGGTTCGTCGCCGAACTTTTATTCTCTGAATTTTCTTTGTTTTATTTCAAAGTCTCTACGGCGGGGAACCCACAGAAGATGTTTTTGCCATGCGCAGCCTGCCCTGACTGTACTCAAGGATTTTATTGGGCATACATCTTCTAGCGCTAATTAGCAATTTACCACCGAGACCATTCCCTATATCTAACGTACATTGCAAGGCAAGGTACGCTATGAAAAAAGCGGTAACTGTTACGTTTGCGCTACTTTATTACAATCATCAGATAAAGTTTGTTTTATAGTCTTTACAACTTCGCCAATAATTTCTTTCTTAAAATCTTGTTTTATATTGGTAATAATAGACTGTTCTAAATCCAATAAAGCCCCTTCCGGCGTAGATAAAGGATAAAAAAATTGGAAGGCTTGAATGTCCAGTGCTTTTGCCAATTTTTCAAGCATTTCACCGGAGGGGAAATTATTGCCAAGTTCCAGTGTTGCAAGGTAATGAAGCGACATATCAGCCTTTTCAGCAAGTTTTTCCTGTGTTAACCCACTTTTTCGACGTATTTCCCTTAGATTTGCGGCGAAAATTTCCTTTATATTTGCCATTTTTTTCGGCATATTACCCTTCATGTCATAATACTTGCTTTTTTTCTCTTGACTTATTGGTTTATATACCATAATATGGTATATGATGTCATAATCATGGATCATCTTACTGTTTTTCAGTGGTAATTCAAAAAATTTCCAAAATTAGACTAAAAAGAGTTTTCTATGAATAAAGCATTAAAAACAAATGCGCTAAAAAGGAGAGTAAAATTATGAAGCGTGTTAAGAAAAACACAGTTAAATGGCAATTTCCTAATGTGGTAGTGATTATTGCCATGACAGTTCTAATCCTGTCCGGTTGTCAAGAGGCGGAAGATCTGAAAGATAAACCGGTATCTTTCACCGATCTCGCGGCGGACGGTTCAAGTACGGCCAACACTACTAAGCTCACCCTGACTTTTGACAAGGACATTGACGGCTTAACTGCGGCGGATATTACTTTTAACTCTGGTTCTACAGGCGCGGTGAAAGGTACGCTTAACAGAACTGGAACTGGAGTTTATGACCTCGCCATAACAAGCGTTGCAAACACCGGAGCGGTTACCGTCTCCGTAACCAAGTCCGGTTACGCCATTTCAGGCGGATCAAAAACAGTTACGGTGTACAAATATACGCCACCAGTGGTTATTGCCGTTTCGTTTACCGATCTCGCGGCGGACGGTTCTCCCACAGCCACCACCACCAAACTCACCCTTACATTTGACAAGGACATAAACGGGCTGACGGCGGATGACATTACATTTAATACCGGTTCTACCGGCGTGATAAAAGGCGCGTTAAACAGAACAGGGACAGGAACCTATGACCTTGCCATAACAAGCGTCGCCAACACTGGAGCTGTTGCCGTTTTCGTAACCAAATCTGGTTACAATATAAGCGGGGAGTTAAAGACCGTTACGGTATACCGCTATATATCTCCTACGGATATTGCCGTTTCGTTTACCAATCTGGCGGCGGACGGTTCAAGTACGGCTACCACCACCAAGCTCACCCTTACATTTGACAAGGACATTGACAGCTTAACTGCGGCAGATATTATTCTTTATAACGGTTCTACCGGCGCGGTAAAAGGCGCGTTAAACAGAATCAGGACAGGGGTCTATGAACTTGCCGTACAAAGCGTCATCGCAACCGGAGAGGTTACCGTTTCCGTAACCAAGTCGGGCTATAATATAAGCGGAGAGGCAAAAACCGTTACTGTATATCAATATACTCCGCCTGTGGCGGTTTCGTTTACCAATCTGACGGCGGACGGTTCTCCCACAGCCACCACCACTAAACTCACCCTTACATTTGACAAGGACATAAACGGGCTGACGGCGGATGACATTACATTTAATACCGGTTCTACCGGCGTGATAAAAGGCGCGTTAAACAGAACAGGGACAGGAACCTATGACCTTGCCATAACAAGCGTCGCCAACACCGGAGCCGTTGCCGTTTTCGTAACCAAGTCCGGTTACAATATAAGTGGAGAGTCAAAGACTGTTACCGTATACCGCTATATAGCTCCTACGGATATTGCCGTTTCGTTTACCAATCTGACGGCGGACGGTTCAAGTACGGCTACCACTACCAAGCTTACCCTAACATTTGACAAAGACATTAACGGCCTAATTGCGGCGGATATTATTTTTAATACAGGTACGACAGGCGCGATAACAGGCGCGTTAAACAGAACAGGGACTGGCATCTATGACCTTAACATAACAAGTGTTGCAAACACCGGAGCGGTTACTGTTTCAGTAACCAAGTCCGGGTACGCTTTTTCAGGCGGGTCAAAGACAGTTACAGTATACAAATATACGCCGACTGTTACCTTCAACAATGTATACGCCAATGGTTCTCCAACGCAGACCACCACGGAATTGACCTTGTATTTTGACAAAGCAATTAACGGACTTACCGCCGCCGACATCACGTTAAGCGGCGTGTCTGGCGTGGTTAAAGGGACGCTAAGCGGCTCTAATCCGTACACCCTGCCTGTAAGCGGCTTTACATCGGGCGGTACTTTGAATGTTACGGTCGCTAAATCGGGCTATATCGTGAGCGGCTCGCCAATGACTGTAAATATTTACTATTACGACAGTTCGTCAATTTTTACATATATAGGTGAAACTTCATCGCCAAGCAATGTCTACAGGCTGACATTAACAAGCGGCAGCATTTATGAATTGTATGTCGGCACAAAAGTCAGCAGTGGGACGGCGGCGCAGAACGGCAGCCAGTGGCAATGGACTCTTAGCCCTCAATCCGGCGCACCGTTTACAGTTCAGATAAGTTCGGCGGGCATTATCCAAATAACCGGAATAATTACTTACGATAATGGAACTTATGAAGCCGGTCCCGGCATGATGACGCCGACGCATAGCGGCAGTGGAGTTTTTGTTACTTTGAGCGGCGTAACATCCAACGGCGGTTCTACGACTCAGACCACCACGGAATTGACTCTGACTTTTGACAAAGCGATTGACGGGCTTGCTGCCGCTGACATCACATTGAGCGGCGTGTCAGGCGTAAGCAAAGGGACGCTGAGCGGTTCCAATCCGTACACCCTGCCAATCAGCGGCTTTACGTCCAGTGGAACCTTGTCTGTGGCGGTCGCAAAATCGGGCTATGATATTCAGGACTCGCCAAAAACAAGGGCAATTTATTACGTTGTTCCAGTTACATTCAACAGCGTAACGGCAAACGGTTCTTCAACGCAGACTACCACGCAGTTGACGCTGACTTTTAGCGCGGCGATAACTGGGCTTTCTGCATCCGACATAACGTTGAGCGGCGTATCAGGCGTAAGCAAAGGGACGTTAAGCGGCTCCAATCCGTACACATTGTCAATCAGCGGATTTACCGCAGGCGGAACTTTGAACGTGGCGGTCGCTGCTAAATCTGGTTATAACATAAACGGCTCGCCTAAGACAGCGGATATTTACAATGTTGTTTTCTTAACCAGTGTAACCGCAAACGGTTCTTCAACGCAGACTACCACACTGTTGACATTGAAATTTGACAAGGCTGTTACAGGGTTTTCCGCATCCGATATAACATTGAGCGGCGTGTCAGGAGTAAGCAAAGGGACGCTAAGCGGCTACAATCCATACACCCTGCCGATAAGCGGCTTTACGTCCGGCGGGACATTGAACGTGGCAGTCACAAAATCGGGATATATCATAAACGGATCGCCTAAGACGGCGGATATATATTATAAGTTAGTTATTGAGATGGTGCAAATCCCCGGCGGCAGTTTCCAGATGGGCGATGTTAAAAATGAAGGCCAAAGTGATGAAAAACCTGTACATACTGTAACGCTGAGCGGTTTTCAGATGGGGAAGTATGAGGTAACGCAGGAGCAATGGACGGTGGTGATGGGGAGCAATCCGAGTCTTTTTACATCTTTACCCTCGTCTGGGGAAGTTCAGAACAGGCGGCCTGTGGAAAACGTAAGCTGGTATGACGCGCTAGTATTTTGCAATAAGTTGAGCATGATGGAAGGGTTAAGCCCTGCGTATAGAATATCGGGGAGTACTGATCCCGCGGACTGGGGAAGCAGCGTGCCTACCAGCAGCAACTCTACATGGAACGCGGTAGAAATAGTAGCCGGTTCCAACGGTTATCGTTTGCCTACGGAGGCGCAATGGGAATATGTGGCGAAAGGAGGGGACGGTTCGCCAGGGAATTACACATATTCAGGGAGCAACTTTATAGACGACGTGGCATGGCATAACGCTAACAGTAGCAATAAGACGCATGAAGTAGGGAAGAAAGCTCCTAATGGATTGGGGTTGTACGACATGAGCGGGAACGTATCGGAGTGGTGCTGGGATTGGTATGGGAGTTATTTGAGCGGGACGCAACCTGATCCTATGGGCGCGTCCTCGGGGACTTACCGCGTGGTACGCGATGGGAACTATGATTCGTCATTCGTGCCCGGGTTTCTGCGTTCAGCAAAACGGTTCCAAGACTACCCGGACATCCTGTACTACGGGCTCGGCTTCCGGCTTGTTCGCCCCTGAGAGAGGGAAGTAGTTATTAGTGGATAGTAGGTAGTGGTTAGTGAGCGGAGTTAGCAAACTGAGCGTGTTGGAAACAAGCGAAGATTACGGACGATGATACTAATCACTATTAACTAACCACTAATTACTAAAAATAAATGGAGAACGTTATGAAAAACAAACAAAAACGGCAATTTATTAAAGGGATAGCGGTTATCGCCATAACGGTGATGAACGGCTTGTCAATGGCGGCTTGCTTTGTAAGCATTTGTGGCTTGGTTACTTTTTGTGCAGAGAAGGCCAAATAGTTTATTCTAAAGTGGAAATATAGCGTGATTAAGTTTAATTCTGATATAAGGCTTATTGGCGTAGATGGTTCGTATACCGAAGAAAAGGATTTGGTTCTTAGTTTGTACTTCAATACTAAGCATACCATCATTTCGCCGAAGTCAGTACTTGATGTTTTATATATGTTCAATGGCTTTTTTAACGCCACAGATATAGTATCCACGAATTTCGGGCACAAAGACATCGAAGCGAATAAGATAATAGAAGCAGTTTTTAATTATGGGATTGTTTCTGACTTAGATATTGATAAATCCAGTATGGAAAACCAAGAATTGTTATCTATCGCCCAAAGCCAAATGCAGGAATACACTGCACATTTTCCGCGATTGTCTAACATCAATATAATGATAGCTGTTTTATTGCAAAAATTGCGCGTAAAATGTGTTTTTTATAATGACAGCGCTATTGGGGCCGATGATATGTACCAAAATATATATTATCAACATGATGATATAGGCAAATCGGTTTCTTTAACTTTGAAGGAAATGGGGGCATCAAATATATACTTTGAGCCTTTTTTATTTGACAAATGCAAACTTAGTGAAGATAAGATTATTCTTGTCAATTCGGATTCCGTGAATTGGGTTGATAGTGATAAATATATTGTCATAAATACTTGGAACTATAATAAAATTCATTTTGAAGATTTTAAACTTTTCAATTATAAGAATATTGATGTTTCTGATGATCTGAAACCGTTGATTGAAGGATTTATTTTATCTACCCGGTCAATTGAAGATATGATTTATAGTATCAAAGGAACAATTACTATCTAATTGCGATTAGATTTTAATTAAAAATAAGGAGAAGAGATGATAAAAAAAAGGATTTTATTTTTAGGTACGGGAGGGACAATCGCTTCTGAAAATAGTCCAGATGGAGCGACCCCTCAACATGGGATAAGAGAGCTAATAAATGCCGTACCAAAAATAACGGAGTTATGTGATGCTGAAGACAAGGATATATTATGTTTAGATAGTTCCAATATGCAACCAGAAGAATGGAAGATAATAGCGGAAGAAATATACAAAGGTTTGAATTCTTTTAATGGTCTGAAACCTTTTGATGGCGTGGTTATCACTCATGGAACGGATACAATGGCTTATACTTCTTCCATGCTCTCGTTTATGCTAAAAAACCTTAATAAGCCTGTGATTTTAACAGGTTCACAACACCTACTTAACGAACCTGAAACAGATGCAAAAAGTAATTTACTTGATGCCGTGCGAACGGTAATTGAGGGGTATCCCGGCGTATATATTGTGTTTAACGGCAAGATTATCAAGGGAACAAGGGCAAGCAAGATAAACACGAAAGATCTTCAAGCTTTTGAAAGTATTAACGAATGTTATGCTGGCAAGATCATTGGCGAAAAAGTTGAAATGAAGCATCCGTTTCCTAACAGAACAGAAGATATGAAGTTAGACTATACAATATCTACTGATGTTTTCCTTCTTAAGCTTATTCCTGGAATGAGTTCTGCGGTAATAAATCAACTTGTTGATATGCGATATAGAGGAATTGTAATTGAGGCTTTTGGCTTAGGCGGTCTGCCAAATATTCGGCGTGATCTTATTAAGCCGATTGAAAATGCTATAAATGCGGATGTTGCAGTTGTTGTAATGACCCAGTGCAGATACGGTACTACTGATTTAGAAGTTTATGATGTAGGTAAAAAGGCACTAAAAACAGGTATAATTCCTGTCAGTAAAATTACTGTTGAAGCCGCTGTTACTAAATTAATGTGGGTACTTGGCCATACAAATAACCTCGAAGAAGTCAGCAATAAAATGAAAGAAAGTATTTGTGGAGAAATGGGATAACTGTTGCGGACTTTAAGAAAACACTTACCGACATATCCTGATTGGGATATGCTTATATTAAGAACTAAAGGAGATGCTTTATGGATCCAAAATTTACCGCTATTCTTCAAAAGCTAGTTGTTGAACATGGCAAGGAAACCTTGCTTAATGCCGCGAAATGTAAAGAGGCTCTGTCCGACTACACTTGCGGTGAATATAAGGAAGAAAGCCGCCTGCTTTTCCTGGCTCTTGAAGCTGGAGTACAAAATGCAATCGACACTGCGGAGAATATTGCGTTTTGCAAGGAACAGCAGATTAGACTATTCGCGGATATTGTAAATATGCTGGTCATAGTATTGCGAGGAGGGGATATGAGCGCGTCTAATAATTTGATATTCATCAACGGTGGAACCTTTATCATGGGCAGCAACGTGAATGAGACAGATCGCTTTCCTAATGAAAGTCCTCAGCATCAGGTAACGGTAAGTCCTTTCTACATGGGGAAATACCAGGTAACGCAGAAGGAGTATGAGGCATTAATGGAGGTCAATCCCAGTAAATTTATTGGGGATAATTTGCCGGTTGAGGGAATAAGCTGGTATGATGCGGTAGATTACTGCATCAAGCTGAGCCAGAAGGAAGGGTTAACCCCCATATACTCCAGAAACGTCGATGATGTAAGGTGGAACCCAAACGCAAACGGTTATCGCCTGCCTACCGAGGCAGAATGGGAATATGCGTGTAGAGCGGGGACAACCACTCCGTTCAGCACCGGAAATAACATCACAACCAGCCAGGCGAATTACAATGGGAATTTTCCTTACATCAACAACCCCAAGGGAATATACCGTAAAAAAACGACTGTGGTAGGAAGTTTTAACCCGAATCCTTGGGGCCTATACGATATGCACGGAAATGTGTGGGAATGGTGCTGGGACTGGTATGGGGATTATTCAAGCGGTGCGCAGGTCGATTACAAAGGTGCGTCATTGGGGACTCATCGCGTTTTGCGTGGCGGGAGCTGGAACGATACAGCTACGTGCTTACGTTCCGCGAATCGGCACGACATCAACCCGAGCAAAAAAGCCCACGAGCATGGTTTTCGTCTCGTGCGCCATAGCATTCCATGAAATCCAAGATTTCGGATGTGTGTGCCTGAGTTTAATGTTGAGCATCGGCGGTAGTGAACTGCTATTGAACAGTGGATTTATGATTGCTTCGTTGGTAACCCGGGCTTTTACTTTACTTGCCATCTTTTCAATGGCCACTATTATCCGTCCAAAACACTGTCGGCTCATTACACAGTAACCTCAACGGTAACTGTCACCACTTTTTAGTAGTGTCGTAATATTCCCGACCACCCCAACATAGTGGACTTTTCTAGGACAAGAATTCCAACTGTGCGATAAGTCAGATAAAGACGCAATTAGCAGCTTGTCAAAAGCCATTCGATTCTTTGATTGGAAGGCGAGGTGCATACCTCGCCAGTATTATAAATTTCCTTACCAACGAAGAAACCGCAGGTTTCTTCATGACGCTTTTCTTGCCTTACAAGCAGTAGCAGATACGGTGCGTGACCATGATTGCCGCCGCGCATAACCAACACGCCTATTATCTGCAAACCTTGTCATGGTACAGTACCAGATTGAAAAATAAAAATATTTTCATTTTCGGTCAAGCGCCATGCATCTGCACGTCATATATAGGTATGTAATTTTTGAACCTTCTTTCGAAGGTTCGGTACAAAACTATTATGGAGTTGTTTATGGAAAATGTGAACAGAAAACACAAGGACAGGAAATA
>NZ_BDHF01000052.1:0-11252 GCF_054786115.1 Treponema sp. R80B11-R83G3
ATATAATATAATAGTATTTTCTATCACATTTTGCCATTATTTAGACATAGAATGAAGAACAGCTACATTTAGAAAGTTTAGAGTAAAAAAAATTGAGAGAAGTGAAAAATGGGGAAATATTTTTTAATAGGTATTCCTGATTGCGGAAAATCAACGCTTGGGAAGCTTGCTGCGGATATATTGAAGCTTCAATTCTTTGACACTGATATTATGGTATGTGATCTATTGGATTTTAAAAGTGCGGCTGATTTATTCAGATCAGCTTTAAATCAAAGTTTTCTGAACGCGCAACGTGCCGTATTAGATAAAATTGCAAAGCTTGACAGTGATGCGATAATATCCACCGGTGCGGAAGTTTCTTTAGTGCCTGATTGTGTTAGGCAAATGCACGCCTTGGGAACGATTATTCACATAAAAAGAAACCCAGAATTAATTAGGGAAAAATTAAAGAACAGAAAAACAAGCAGAATTGTTTTTCTTGACGCGAAGACAGGTAAGGAAATTGATGCGCAACAAGATATCGTAAAACTTTATATGGAAGAATATTCCAAATATGAAGCAATAGCCGATCTGTCATTTGAAAACAATGGAAGTGAAAATGAAGGGGTGCAGAAATTGGTAATGCTGATAAATAAGTGTCAGGCGAAAAAATAAAAATAATGTAATTGGGATTAGGAAAAAGTTAAGAAATAATATAAAAAAAGGAGGGCGTACCCTCCTTTTTTACGCCCAAGGCGTCATTTTGTGACACACCCTGCGGAACCTGCGGTTCCGATGGGGGTCTTGTTAACATACCGACCAATTTTTCAAATAAACTGTATATTTAGTATACTTTATGATATAATATTTGTCAAGTTGAATTATTGATAAAATTGTTTTAAGTTGACTAATTTGTAATATTTTTATTAATTGAAGAGGTTATTATGTGGCGATTAGCGTTGGATATGGGCACAAGCTCAATTGGCTGGACAGCTTTGGATATTGAAAATCCAGAAAATATAAAAATTCTTGATATGGGAGTGCGAATTTTCCCTGATGGCCGCGAACCAAAAACCGGAACGCCGCTTAATGAAGCACGGCGAAATGCAAGGCAGATGCGGCGGCAACGAGACAGAAAAATCCGTCGAAAAAGAGCAATGTTGAATTTCCTTATCAATAATGGGTTTATGCCCAAAGAAAAGGAAGAACAAAAAATCATTACCCAACTTGATCCCTACAACCTCCGTGCTGCCGCGCTTGAACGGAAACTGGAACCATTTGAACTTGGCAGAATCATGATGCAGTTTTCAGTACGCCGTGGCTTTAAATCTGGGCGCAAGGAACAACAGACTGAAAATACTGCGGAACGGGAAGGAATGTTGGGAGGCATTCAATCCTTGGAAACAGAATTGAAAGGCCTTACACTTGGACAGTGGCTCTGCAAGCAAAGGGAAGCCGGTAATTCAGTTCGGTTTACACCCACAATGGAAAAGACAAAAATTATCTATTCTTTTTATCCTTCACGGGAAATGTACGAAACTGAATTTGCCGCAATCAGAAATAAACAGGAAAAATATTATAAAGAAATCAACTGGGACAGACTACATTGGCTTATTTTCTTTCAACGTCCTATTAAACGACCGGAGAGAGGGCGATGTCAGTTTTACACTGAAGAAGAACGCGGCTATCGTGCTTTTCCTTCGGCTCATCGTTTTAGAATTTTACAGGAGATTAATAATCTTAGTTATTACAATGAAGAAAATAGAGAAGAGAAAATTCCTTCTGAATTAAAAATGAAACTATTTGAAGCACTTAATTTACAAAAGTCCCTTTCCTTTGACAGGATAAGAAAGTTGTTAGGTGAAAATTATACCGGTTCATTCAACCTTGAGAATAGTAAGCGAGATAAACTTAAAGGAAATGAAACTTCTGTCGATTTTCGTAAGCCTGAACTATTTGGTACTATATGGGATGAACTGGATATTAAAAAACAAGATGAGATCATAGAAAATTTAATGATAGAAGATGATGAAAATGTAATATATGATTTCCTAAAACCTTTTGGACTCTCCGAAGAACAAATAAAAAAAATATCCGGTTATAATCTCCCTGTCGGAACAATGATGCTTTCATCACATTTTATGATTGACTGTTCAGAAATCATGTTGAAAGAATGGATACAATATTCAGAAGCGGTAAATAAGATGGGGTTGCATCATTCAAAAAAAGAAAAACATGATGTACAACGTTCTCTTCCCTATTATGGAAAAATACTTAAAGGGTTAGTCAGCGGCGCAAAAGGAGAAAACTATAAAGGTAACGATGAAGATCGTTATGGACGTATTGCCAATCCTACAGTGCATATTGCATTAAACCAATTACGAAAACTGGTAAATGCCTTGATCCGCCGTTTTGGTAATCCTGCTCAAATTATTATGGAGGTCGCGCGGGAACTCAAGTTAAGTAAAAACAAAAAAGATGAACTTTTTAGAGAGCAATCAAAAAATCAGAAAGAAAATGAGCGGATAAAAAAAGAACTAACTGATCTTGGAGTGATACAGGTAAATAGCGAATTTATCAAGAAATATAAATTATGGGAAGAACTTGCTGTCGAAGGATTAGCCCGTCTTTGTCCTTATTGCGGAAAAACAATTTCCGCCAAACAGTTGATTTCGGGTGATGTGGAGATTGAGCATATCCTTCCATATTCCCGAACTCTGCTTAATTCCCGTGATAATCTGACTGTAGCTCATAGAAAATGTAATCAAGCTAAAAAAAATCAAAGTCCCTTTGAAGCGTTTGGTAATAACCCAAAAGGTTTTGACTGGAATCGTATCATGGAACTTTCCGCAAAATTACCTTTTAATAAACGACGAAAATTTTATCCCGATGCTATGGTTAGGTTTCACGAAGATGAGGGAGGTTTTATTGACAGACAGATAACAGATACCGCTTACCTGTCAACAGCAGGTAAAGATTATTTGTCAGCAATTTGTGATACTAATGCAATCTGGGTCAGCCCGGGCAGACTTACTGCTATGCTCCGTGGATTATGGGGTTTCAATACTCTGCAACCGCCGCAATACAACCGAAGTCGGTTAAAACAATTCAGTTTACTCGAAAAATTGGTCGGTCTGCAACGTAATTGTTCGCTTATATTTTCAACCGTTAAATTCAGTTTACTCGAAAAATTGGTCGGTCTGCAACACCTTTAACGAATTGGAAAACGAAAATGTTAATTCAGTTTACTCGAAAAATTGGTCGGTCTGCAACCAAAAAGTTGCAACACAGAGAGCAAACACAAATTCAGTTTACTCGAAAAATTGGTCGGTCTGCAACGGCTTGCGACACTTGCCCCTTTCCCTTCCGAATTCAGTTTACTCGAAAAATTGGTCGGTCTGCAACGGAAAAGACAAGTTGGGTAATAATAAACTTAATTCAGTTTACTCGAAAAATTGGTCGGTCTGCAACTAGACAAAATAGTGGACGCAAACGGCGTAGAATTCAGTTTACTCGAAAAATTGGTCGGTCTGCAACGCAATATCCCGGCGGAACCTCCCGCGCCTGTTAAACCGGCAAAGCCCGGCGCAAAGCCGCCGCCGGATTTTGAGCCTATAACGGCGGAACATAAAATTGTCGATGTTAATATCGTTTTAACTGTTATTTATGACTATATAAAACAGTTGAAAAAGGATTTTTTGCAAACAGGGCGGGAAGGTATATCAAAAAAAATTGAAGCGGGCGAGCAGTTGTTAGCTTTAATTTTGAAAGCGGTTGAAAATGCCTAAAGAAAAGAAACCCGGCTGGCAATACTTTTTTAGTGAATACTTTAATGAAGAATTTGCGATCCATGAAGAAAGCGGCTGGGTTTATTTTTCAACAAAAGAGGGAATAGTCAAATATTCCCCGGCGGAGTTTGAATTGTTAAATAAACATGGTTTAAAACTTGACCTTGCAACGCATAGGGTTAAAACCATTATAGGCGGGGAATTGGTTGACATTAAACCAATACCAAAACCGCCGGAACCGGTAACAAGGCAGGTGGAATTGGAAATATGGTAAGGGGGATTTTATGAAAGAGTCTGAAATGATAATAAAGGAAAATCAAATGAGGGCGGCGCGGGAAAAAATTCCCATAACGCTAAAAATCCCTGCGCAATTATACAAAACAATACAAGCGGCGGCGCGTTCATCCGGGCGGGAAAATTGGAAGTTTTTCAACAATAATCATCTTGATTGCCCGGATTGCCCGGCGCGGCCTAGCTGTCAAGTAAAGGAACATGCCGCCGCCATATTCAATATTTGCGGGAAGGAAGTTTGCGACCTTGCCTGTTACGGCGCGTTTATAAAGTTTGTTTTTGCGGAGGCTGAATAATGGCGGATATATTCAAAGGGCGGCGCATACGCAACCAATATAAAAAGCAATTAAAGAATGTTGCAACTAACGCGGTAAAAAAGGAAGTATACCGCCTAGCGCGGAACCGCGATATTTTAGGAATGATTTTAATTCTTGAAAATATCGCTTTAATAGTTTTGTATTTTATTTTCATCTTTTAACGGGGGGATTGAATGATAGTAGTAGTTAATGTGGGAGATTTAATCGGAATTGGAATCGGCGTTATTGCGCTGATTGTTGCCGGAATGTGGTATTTAGTAGAGCGTTTTAAGAAAAAGTAATTATGGGAAAATGCTTTAATTGCAATGAGGCAACAGAAAATGAAGATAGCAAGCTAACCGGCGATTTATGCGTGTTTCATCCGTGTAACGGGTGTTCGGATGATTGCGGAACGGATTGCGAGGCTTTTGACGGTGATTTTGATTGTAATGCGTGGGGGCCAAGAAACGGAGGGGGGAAATGGGAATTAAATACGAAAACGGAAAAATATTAGAAATTACTAACATTGAGGATGAAATGTTATGGGCTAAAGATGTTTTGAAAAGGGCTGAAACATCGTGGCCTGATTTAGCTGATATAGATACGGCAATAATGGTTTTAGAACAAACAAAAATAATATTTATAAGAACGGAAACTCACAATGAGCAATTTTATTGCGAAAACTGTTTTTATAAAAATAAAAAAAATATTGACATATTTCCAAAACCTGAAGGCAAATGTCATATAGGGGCCGCCGGATATTTTTTGCCGGTATTAAAAGGGGTATAAAGCATGGATTTTTCACGGTACAAAAACCGGCTAAAAGATTATCTACACTTAAAAGGGATTGAAGTCAATGCCGAGGGGTTTTGTCTATGTTTTGTTCATAGTGAAAATACCCCCTCTTGCAAAGTTGATGAAAGCCATTATCATTGTTTTGGTTGCGGCGCAGATGGAGACATTTACGATGGAGTATCCATTTTAGAGGGAATAACGGATAGAACTAAACAATTCCAATTCATAGAAAATTTATTTAACGGCGGCGCAATGCCTCCCCCCGCGCCCGGCGGCAAGAAAAAAGAACGCGAAAACTTTACCGCCGACCCTGCCGCGCAAACAAAACTTGAAAATTACTTGAAAGAAAACGCCGCCGCCGAAAAAGAAATTATAAAGTTTTTGAATATACGCGCCGCCGCTTCATCTTTAGGGCTATGCCAAAAATACCCGGATGATTTAATACCGGCTATGGTAAAGAATTTTTATTACTGGCCCGGCCTTGACCGGGCGCGGCAAGATTTAGGCGCGGATGTGTTACGCGCCGCCGGTATACCGCTTAAAAATCCTAATACCGATAGGTCGTGGTGGGAACATACCGGCGTTATTTTGCGTTTGCCTCGCGGTTATTACAAATTGCATTATTATATTGACGGTGAATGTAAAAAGTTCAATTCAAAGGGCAAATACCCCCTGCCGGAAATAACCGATAAAATAAACCCGCTTATTTTCACCGAGGGTGAAATGGACGCATTTTCAACCGCCGCCATAGGGGTTAAAAATGTATTTGCAAGCGGCGGAACCACGGCGGGAATAACAGGCCCTAAAGTCAAAGAATGTTTGTTAGATGTGCCGGAAATAATTTTATGTTTTGACGCGGATGAAGTAGGGCGGAAAGCCTCCGGGCTGGAAGCGTATTCCCCGACCGATAAACTGAAAACAAACATCCCGGAAATCATGCGCAATGCGGGGTATACCGGCATTATTAAAATCGCTGAATTGCCCTTGACGGATAACCATTGCGAAAAAGACCCGGAGGGCTTAATCATTGCCGGAAAACGCGATGTTGTTATAAAGGCAATTCAAGAGGCGCGGGAATACATACCGCCGGAAAAAAAGACAAATGAAAAAACGCCGCTTAAATGGGATTATCTGCCTGTTAAACGCATACTGGCTATATTAAAAAAGATAACGAAAAAAGCCATTGAAGAAAAAGAGGCGGGGGATGTTCAATTATTTATTTCAGCTATTTTAAAAGCCGTTAAAAATCCAAAAGACATTGAAAAAGATTTAATTGAATGGGGGGCAACAAAGGAACAAATAAAAGAAAAAAACGATGTATCCCCGTATATTTTAATAGAATTTTCATGGAAATACGGCCTTTCAAAATATTTACAACGTACTATAAAAATTGAATTAACCCCGGCCAGTGAATTGTTAAAAAAGATTAACAGGCATAAACCCATTGTTGACATAGATTTTGATGATATGAAATATAATAAAAACGTCAGGCAATTTTTAGAAACGCTGGGCGTAAGGGCCGCCGCTATGGTTGTATCCGATATTTTAGACGGTCATATTATCTATGTGGAATCGGAAAAAAAGTATTATTTTTTTAACGGTCATACATGGAGGCGCGAGCCGGATATGACAGGTGTAATTTATAACATTTTAATAGCCGTTATGATTTACTACTATGAAAAAATAGACCTAAAGGAATTAGGTTTAAGAAAATCGGATATTGATGAAATTATTGTTAAAATGGAAAGCCGCCGGTTCCGGGTTGATATCATGTCCGAGTTTTCGCAATTAGAACAATTTGACGTATTCAAAACATCGGTATTGTTTGACGGCCCGGCGGTTCGTGAAACCTTGACGCTGATTGACGGCGTTTTAGATTTTTCCGGCAAGGAAATAATTTATAGAAAATCGGAACGGGATGAATACCGCCGCGATGTTTTGCCGTATACCGTTCAAGATATGAAAAAAGCCATTAACCCTAAACAGTTTAAAGAATTTATGAAGGGCAATTTTAAAAACGAAAAAACACTTGAAACACTTTTATTTTATTTAAGTTTAATACCTTCCCGGAATACAAAATATAAATACGGCGGAGTTTTTATCGGTGAAACAAACACCGGGAAAACCACTACAATGGATATTTTACAAGCCGTTTTTGCCGGAATGTTCGCGCAAGTACCGGCGGGAATCCTTGTATCAAAGGGTGTAAGGCAAGTAACAGGGAATGAAGCGACCCCCTATGTTGCAAAACTGGAGGGCAAAGGTTGCGGGGTTGCCAGTGAACCCGGGCGCAATTTATATTTGAATAACGCGCTATGGAAGTTATTGACCGGCGGCGATATGCTAACCGCCCGCGATTTATATCAAAGCCCCCATGACTTTGTTCCCACGGCGCAAATTGTAATTTTGACTAACCACCTTCCATTGTTTGACTCCCATGATAACGCAACAATTCAGCGCATGGTTATAATTCCTTTTTTGGTAGAACATAAAAAAGGGGATAAGGATTTTATAAATATAGATGAATTCAAAAAAAAGATAATCCCTGAATATACCGGCATAATTAAAATGTTTATTGACTACTATATAAAATTAAAATATGAATTAGGCGGCGCGATCCCGTTATCGGATGAATGTAAAAAATATAAGCAGTCATACATTGAAGAATTGGACACCGATATTGACCGTTTTGTAAAGGATTGTATAAAGTTTGATGTTGCCGATGACGCTTTTGTTAGGGTTCAAGAGGTTTATGAACGTTATTTGAAATACTACAATTTTACATCCGCCGATAGCGGCAAGGAAGCATTAACCCGTCAAAAGTTTACGCGCTATTTTAAGCGTGATTATAAATTGGTAGGTTATAAACAAAAAAAGGTTCAAAATGTTGTTGACCTTTATTTTTTCAATATCCGCCTAAAACCGGATGAAGGAATAACGCAAGAGCCGCGCCCGGATGATACCGCCGCGCCCGTTGATTATTCACCGCCTAAAAATTACGCGCCGCCGCCGGATGAAAATCCGTTTTTATAAAGGAGTAGGAAATGCCGCTGAATGAAACCGCCGGAAATATGTTTAAGTTTATAACTCATACATGGAATATTATTAAAGGGGCTTGCCCTTTTGATTGTACCTACTGTTATGTGAAACGCTGGGGGGAGGGAAGGTTGAAAGCCCCCCGGCTGGTTAAATCTGAAATGAAAACAGATTTAGGGGAAAACAATTTTATTTTTATCGGCAGTTCAATAGATATGTTTGCGCCGCAAATACCAGAGGAGTGGATTACTCATTATGCTTTAACAAAGGCTATAGGCTATAATAACAAATACCTGTTGCAAACAAAAAACCCGCGCCGGTACTTAAAAATAGTTGACGATTGGTTAGTCCCCAAAAAGTTTATATTAAGTACAACTATTGAAACAAATTATTATATGCCTGACATTATGCGCAATGCGCCGCCGCCGATTGAAAGAGCGGCAACTTTGGCAATGTTGCCAAAAAAATATAAACGCATGGTAACGATTGAACCAATAATGAAGTTTGATTTAGATACATTGTTAGCAATGATAATGACAATTAACCCGGTACAAATTAACATCGGCGCGGATAGTTGCAATAAAAACCTGCCGGAACCGACAAGGGATGAATTACTTTATTTATTAGGGGCTTTAGAAAAGTTAGACGCAACTATTGAAATTAAATCTAATTTAAAAAGGATACTGGAGGCTTAATTTGCGCCGGGAAGTTATCGGAAATTGTGAATTACACCTCGGCGATTGCATGGATATACTGCCGACACTTCAAAGGGTTGACGCGGTTGTAACCGATCCGCCTTATGGCGTTATGTTAGGTGAAATAAATACAGGGCAAGCAAGAAAAAAAGAGCAAACATCTTATGAAGGTTTTTCGGATACGCCGGAATATATAAAAGAAAAAGTTATACCGGCAATAAATATGGCTATTGCTATTTCAAATTGCGCGTTAATAACGCCCGGAAATAGAAACCTTATGTTATACCCGCCTTATGATGACATCGGGGTATGGTTTAATCCGGCTGGAAGCGGCGCGGGAAGGTGGGGATTTATTTTAGCTCACATGATTTTATACTATGGCAAAAACCCCCGCGCCGCAAAACCCGGAAACGGCGCAAGTTCCGCGTGGTTAAAAAATGAAAGAGTAGGGGATATAAATAATATTCACCCTTGCCCTAAACCGCTTAATTTTATGAAATGGGCTGTTAATAAGGTATCCTATGAAAATCAAATAATTCTTGATCCATTTATGGGAAGCGGAACAACTGGCGTGGCTTGCATTGAATTAAAAAGAAAATTCATAGGTATTGAAATAAATGAAAATTATTTTAATGCCGCTTGCAAGCGATTGAAGGAAGCCGCCGCGCTGGGAACGTTAGATTTTGATAATATGCCGGAAAGTACCCCCCCCCCCCCTATAGGGGAATTATTATAATTTGTTTATGGAGGCTATATGGAAATGGATTGTAAAAATTGCGATTACATGGGTACTAAATGTTTTATCCGCTATTGGAAAGATGTTAATGAGTTCGGCGTGACCGAGTGGATATGCCCGGTATGCGATAAATCACATTTAAAACATGATGCCGATTTTATTTGTGATAATTGCGGTTTCACTTATGAATGTCAATAAAGGGGGTTTGTATGGTTGACAAAGAAAAAATTGAAAAGGCAATAGAAGATATTAACGGCCTTCTATTGGATTTTGGAAACGCCGTGGATGAATTGCGTGGCGTTAGGGAATTGTTATATTCCCTTATTGAGGAGGAGCCAGAAAATGAAAAAAGAAACTGTTGAAAAACCTATTTTGTTTAAGCCGGAAATGGTTGAGGCGTTACTTGAAAACAGAAAAACAGTGACGCGCCGCCTAGTTCTGCCCCAGCCGCCTGATTTTGTTGACTTCCTAGAATACAAAGCATATAATAAATCTTTTCAAGGTTATATGCAGGCCGTTTTTGCGGAACCTACTGTACATTTTACAAAAGCAAAATACTGGCCCGGCCTGTTGCTATGGGTAAGAGAACCTTTTTTAAGAATGATATGCCCGCCTAATAGTATTTTACTAAAAGATGATAATGATGGCTGGTATGTACACGGGGATAGTCTCTATTTTTATAAAGCGGGTTCAAAATATTACCCGGATGATAAATGGCATTCTCCTATATTTTTACCGCGTATAGCGTCCCGGTTCTTATTAAAAATAACGGATGTAAAAATTGAACGCCTCCACGAGTTAGATGATATTGACGCGGTTTTAGAAGGTTGCAAAAACCGGGAAAATTATGCGCGGCTATGGAATGAAATAAACGGCAAAACCGGGTATACATGGGATAAAAATCCGTGGGTATACCGTATTGAGTTTGAAAACAAGGGGGCTGACTATGGGGGAAATTAGGAAAACTGTCATTTACGAAAATGACGAGTGGGAAGTATACAAGCATTTTGACGGCTTATGGGAAATAAAACCAAAACAAAAATTACAAATGGAAGATGAAAACTTTAATATAGTTTTGGTTCCGCAAGAGTTATCCTCCTTGCTAAACATATTAACCCGGATAAACCTTGACTATTGAAACACCTGTTGAAAATTTGCCCCCAGTGGCCACGGGCGCGGTTATACCGGCCTTTGCCGCTGAATATGTAGATTTATGGGGGAACATCAAAAAAGCCCCTATAAAAGCCCTAGAACAAGCCCACGGCGGGGATTTTATAAAGGTTTAAGTTTATGAGGCGGAACCGGGTTTCTATTATGGCTTTCAGCTTAAATTAAGAAAGTTAATCTACCAAAAAGAGGCAAACATCATAAAAGACGCGCCGGAAAAAACGCCGGAGGCCGCCCTGTTTGCGGCGCGGCGTGAATTGGTTTCTATTGTTGAAAACTATTCAAAAAAGTTAGTTGAATTATGTTTAACTTTTGATAAAATATGCTATAGCCAGCCGGAATTGTTTTAAAAAGTTTCACCGGGGAAACAAAAGGGGTATTTATGCCGAGTACTGCTGTCAGGTTAGTAATTGACGATCCTGAAAATTTCCATTTATTAACTACCGATATGAAAGAAATGATTATACAA